>DASWWB010000164.1:0-1802 GCA_036406115.1 Herpetosiphonaceae bacterium | reverse complement strand
GGTGGGCGGGCTGGTCGGCGGGGGGACGCTCGCGGCGGTGCCGGGCTCGGCCTGGTTGCCGGCGCAGCCCGCCAGGGCGGCCAGGGCCAGGATCAGCGCCGCGCGGCGGCGGCAAAAGGCGAAACGCATCAACTCTCCTCCTGCGTCCGCGAGGCTGGCGCGGTCGCTAGGCCGGCTGCTCGCGGAGAAAGCGCGTGAAATCGAGATCGCCGGGCGAGCAGCCCAGCTCGGTCAGCAGCAGCGCCAGCTCGGCGCGGTGCTGGGTGCCGTGATTGACGACGTGGAGCATCAGGTGCCAGAGCACGCGGGTGTCGGGGCCGGTGGGGCGCTGGAACGTGACCGTGCCGGCGAGCAGGGCGTCGCTCAGGCCGGCCAGGTAATCGCCGAGGGCCACGTTTTCGCGCTGCCACTGGGCGCGGACCGCCGCCAGCGTCGGGAATGAGTCGGGAAACGCGACGGTCGCCGGATCGACGCCCTGCCAGCGCAGGCGCCAGAGCGACTCCGAGACCATCAGATGGACCAGCGTCTCGCTGAGGCTGCATGCGCCCAGGCGGGCGGAGGCGAATTGCTCGGCGGGCACCTGCTCGGCGGCAGAGAGAATCAGCTCGTTGGCCCAGGCGTTGTAGGCGTACAGCGTTTGAATATCATGCACCCGCATCGCGGCTCCTTCATCGCGCAAACATTGATGGAAAATGGTATGCCCAGTCAGCTGGCGCGTCAAGCCTGCCACCGGGTGAACCTGGCGGCGTATCAGCGAGTGATCCGAATTAAACCGCAAGCTCATCATCAGCCGCGCCTCACGCCGACCTCCCGCCAGCCATGCTAGGATGAGCGAAGACCAGCGGGCCTCAGAGTGGGAGCGAGCGCATCTATGGACCAGCTAGAAATCAGTGTCTTGGGCGGCTGCGAATTCCGCCTCGGCGGCCAGCCGGTCGCCGGCTTCGTGTCGCGCAAAGTCCAGGCTTTGGCATGTTATGTCGCCTTGAGCGAACGCCCGGTGCCGCGCAGCGTGCTGATGGAGCTGCTGTGGGGCGAGGGCAACGACCAGGCCGCCCAGACCAGCCTGCGCAAAGCCTTGTCGAACCTCGGCCAGCTGCTTGGCGAGCATGTGCTCATCAGCAGGAACGACGTGGCGCTGAGCCGCGAGCACGCCGCCGTGGACGCGCTGCGCTTCGGGCAGCTGAGCGCCGCCGGCGACCTGGCGGCGCTGCGGGCGGCGGTCGACAGCTACGGCGGCGATTTCCTGGAGGGCTGGGGGCTGCGCGACGCGCCGCAGTTCGACGACTGGGCGGCGGGCCAGCGCGAGCGGCTGCGCGACCAGCTCGAAGCGGCGCTGTTCGCTCTTGGCGAGCGGCTGGCCGCCGACGAAGAAAGCTGGCCCGAGAGCATCGGCCTGATGAGCCGCCTGCTCCAGCTCAATCCCTACCGCGAAGACGCCTGCCGCCACGCCATGGCCCTGCTGGCGCGCAGCGGCCAGCGCACCGCCGCCCTGGAGCTGTACGAGCGCTGCCGCCAGCGCCTCGACGACGAACTGGGCCTGGAGCCGCTGCCGGAGACCGTGGCCCTCAGCGAGCGAATCCAGACGGCGGCGCCGCGCGCGCCCGAGCTGCCGCCCGAGCGCACGCCGTTCGTCGGCCGGCCCGCCGAGCTGGCGGCCCTGGTCGGCGCGCTCAACGCCGCCGAGTGCCGGCTGCTCACGATCACCGGCGCCGGCGGCATGGGCAAGACGCGCCTGGCGCTGCGCGGCGCCCATGCCATCGCCCATCATTTCTGGGACGGCGTCTGGTTCGTCAACTTCACCG
>DASWWB010000163.1:0-1790 GCA_036406115.1 Herpetosiphonaceae bacterium | reverse complement strand
ACCGCCGGCATGGCGGCGGTGGGCGAGGTGCGCGGCCGCGGCCTGATGCTCGGCGTCGAGCTGGTCCGCGACCGGGCGAGCGCGGCGCCCGACCCGGACCTGGCCTTCCGCGCCGCGCTGGAGTGCCAGCGGCGCGGCGTGCTGCTGCTGGGCGGCGGCATGCACGGCAACGTGCTCAGCATCACGCCGCCGTTCGTGATCGCCGAGGAGGCGCTGGCGGCGGCGCTGGAGACGGTCGCGGCGGTGCTGGGCGAGCTGGCGCCTACGACAGAGGGTGCGAGAGATTGACTCGTGACAGCCGGCCTCATCCGCGCTAGACTGACGCCAGACCCTCTCGATCGCGGAGAAACCGTATGGCGCCCACCCGCCCGGTCAGCCGGCTGGAGCTGCTCAAGGGCAGCCCGATGTTCAGCTCCCTCAGCGACGAGCAGCTCGCGCTGCTTGCCGACCGGCTCATGCCGGCCAGATTCCGGCGCAATGAGATCATCTTTCTCAAGCACGATCCCGGCGACGCGCTGTATGTGATTTGCTCGGGCAGGATCAAGATCAGCGTGCCCAACCCCGACGGCAAGGATCTGATCATCAATATCTACGGCCCCGGCGAGGTGTTCGGCGAGATGTCGCTGTTCGACGGCCTGGCGCGCTCGGCCGCCGCCACCGCGTTGGAGCAGGTCGAGGCGCTGCGGCTCAGCCGCGAGGCGTTCGAGGAGGTGCTGGCCAGCGTCCACGGCCTGGCCCTGAGCATCATCCGCATGCTTAGCCGCCGCCTGCGCTACTCGACGGAGCAGACCGAGATGATCGGCCTGTTCGGCGCCTACGACCGGGTCGCGCTCAAGCTGCTCCAGCTGGCGCCCGCGACGCCGGAGGGCGCGACGCGGCGCTACGAGGTCAATCTTTCCCAGCAGGAGCTGGCGGCGATGCTGGGACTGACCCGCGAGTGGCTCAACAAGGTGCTCAAAACCTTCGCCGACGAGGGCGTGATCGCCCTGACCTGGGGCAAGGTGACGGTCCTGGACGCCGATGCCCTGAAGCGCTGGGGCGATCTGGGCGCAAAAGTGTGAACTAGTTCATAGATTTTCAGCAGCGGGGATGGTACGCTAGGTGTATCAAATCGCACTTCTCGACATTGTTTCTCGCCGAAAGGGGCCGCGCCATGAAGAAGCTCCCAAGCCGCAAAGCCACCCGCCTGTTCGCCCTGGCCTTCGCTGTCCTTTTCAGCCTCAGCACCGTGCGCGGCGCCGCCGCTGTCGGCGTCTCCAACGGCGAGTTTTTCTTCAAGTGGGGCTGCTCGCTGATGGGCTGGCAGACCACCGGCACGGTGGCGCTGGTCGATGCTGGGGCGGAAGGGCTGCCGTTCGGCGACGAGTGCGCCGCCAAGGTGACAGCCGCCAACGGCAACTACTACGGCGTGACCACGTCGACGCTGCGCCAGACCGTCACCGTGCCGGCGCTGAACGCTTCCGAATACTATCTGCTCTTCGACAGCTGGGTCCGCAGCAGCGATCCT
The DNA here is from genome assembly GCA_036406115.1 of Herpetosiphonaceae bacterium. Lineage (GTDB taxonomy): Bacteria > Chloroflexota > Chloroflexia > Chloroflexales > Herpetosiphonaceae > DASWWB01. Next base: position 283 of record DASWWB010000163.1, on the reverse strand, counting down.
GGTTCGATCTGGCAGCAGCAGACGGTCAATCTCTACGATGCCCAAAACAATCTGATCTATACCAAGACCAAGAATTCCAATAGCGTGATCATGCTCGGCGTGTTCAAGTACAATGTCGCGCCCTACGCCAACCAGCAGCTGACGCTTGAGGTCAAGGTCACCAACTCGGCGCCCAACGGCAGCGCCTCGGTCTATCTCGATGACGTGGCGATCGGCATCGACGGTCGCGACGGGCGCATGGGCTGGGGCTGGTAGCCGGGCGCTCAGCTCACGAGCCGGCGGC
>DASWWB010000162.1:0-2884 GCA_036406115.1 Herpetosiphonaceae bacterium | reverse complement strand
GCGCAACAACCAGGCGTTCGGCGGTCAATGATGGGCTGGCGCGCCCGCCGCCAGCAAGCCCGTCAGGCGGATCATAGCGGAGAGCGCTGACAGATCCGCCGCTAGCCTCAGTGAGGTTGCCATGAAGCCACAGCTGCTCATCATCGAAGACGATCCCGCCATCCGCCAGATGCTTGACTCGGCCCTCACCTTCGCCGGCTATCCGGTGGCGGCAACCCACGACGCCCGCCACGCGCTCGCCATGCTGCCGGCCCTCGCGCCGGCCCTGGTGCTCTGCGACATGCTCATGGCCGGCATGACCGGCCTGGAGTTCTGCGCCGAGCTGGCGGCGCTGCCGGGCCTCCAGCAGCCGCCGGTCATCCTGATGAGCGGCTTGGAGGAGATGCGCCCGGAGGCGGCAGGGCGCGCGGCGGGCTTCCTCGCCAAGCCATTTGACCTCAGCACCCTTTTCGCGATCGTCGATCGGACTCTGGCGGCCCGCGAGGCGTCCGCCAGCTGAGCGGCTAGCGGCCGCCCAACTCCGAGCCCGCTGCGCGGCTCAGCGAGCTTGGCGCGTTCAGATGGGCGCCCGGCGCGACACCCACCCCCAGCCGCTCAACCAGCTCGCCGCCCAGCCAGCCAGTCGCCCCGGCGGCGGCGGCGCCCAGCACCTCCAGCGCCAGCGGCCCAGCGCCGGGCAGCTGGGACGGCGCATTGCGGCGCAGCAGCCAGCTGGCGCCGAACAGGCCCATCAGCCCCAGATTGCCCAGCCCGTGCAGCCGGCCGATCTGCTTGGCCCGCGTCCCCTCGGGGATCGCCTGCCAGTCGATGAATCCCGGCACCGCCGCCGCCACGCCGCCCGCCAGCCCGCCCGTGATGTTCCAGTAGCCGACCGCCGCCAAGTGCGGCTTTTTCAGCGCCGCCGCCAGCAGATCGAAGATCAGGCCGGACAGGAACAGGCCGAGCGGGAACATCACCAGGATGGGATGCACTCCGTGGCCCAGCATCTTCGCCTTGCTTTCCATCGCCATCGCACGCTCCTTCCATCGAACGCCATGAGTCTGCTATCCTGGCTGGCAAGCTATGTGCCAGAAACGAGGAGCCGATGCGCCAGAAAGTGTTTGCGTATGTGGTCAGAGAGCGGGGCTGCCGGCCCGAGCTGCTGGTGTTCCGCTGCCCGCTGGAGCCGGGCTTCGAGGTGCCGAAAGGCAGCATCGAGCCTGGCGAGCGGCCGGAGGAGGCGGTGCTGCGCGAGGTGGCGGAGGAGTCGGGCTTGGCTGCGGCGATCCGCCGCAGCTTAGGCGCCGCAGTCTGGGTGCCGCCGTGGGACGCGCCGGCCGAGGAGCAGCATTTCTTCCTGCTGGCGCCCGCCGGCCCGGCGCCGGACAGCTGGGTCCACGAGGTGGGCGGGGACGGGCCGGACGCCGGGGAGCGCTACGCATTCCAGTGGCTGGCGCTCGACGGCGCCCCGGACAGCCTGCTGGTCCAGGGCGCCGCGCGGATGCTCGGGGCGCTGCGCGCGGCCCTGGCGGTCTAGCGCGACGCGGCGCCCTCCGAAGTCTCGGCGTCGGCGGGATGCAGGCCGCTGTAGACAATCCGCGACAGATCGCCCAGCAGCGGGTCGGAGACCTCGGTCAGGATGTAGTCGGTCTCCTCCCAGAGCCACATGCTGATGACATACTCGCTGCCGTCGGCGGCGCGCACCAGCCCGGCGTCGGCGCGGGCGTCGTCGATCCAGCCGCTCTTGTGGGCCACGAAGGTCCCGGGCGGCACGCCGGCGACAATCTTGTTGGCGTCCTCGTTGCGCTGCATCACCTCCAGCAGCTCATCGCAGCGGGCTGGCGTCAGTTTGGTGCCGGGCATGTCAAGCAGCGGCCCCCCGCCCCTGGCGCACTCGGCGACCGCGACCAGCAGGCGGGTCATCTCGGCGGGCGTGGCACGGACATAGGGATCGGCGTCGGTGTGGGGGCTGGGGCCTTCGATGCCGCGCTTGCGGATCTCGATGCCCTCGAATTCGCTGAGATAGGTGATTGACTCAAAGGGCGCGGCCATGGCGGTGTACTCCAGCCCGAGAACCTCGCGCAGCGTGGCGTTCATCTGCTGGACGCCCTCCAGGCCGTCGCCGTCGCCGATCATCGCCAGCAATTCGTTGGCCGAGTCGTTGTCGCTGATTCGCATCATCAAATCGATCGCGATCTGCTGATTGGCCGAAAACTCCTCACGGCTGATGTAGGATTGCAGTAAGATGGGGATCTTGAGGACGCTGGCGCCGGAAAAGACCGTGTCGCCGTGGTAGTTGATGGTCTCGCCGGTGGTGAAATCATACACCGCGACGCCGACGAGCCCGCCCCACTCCTCCTCGCGCGCGGCCAGGGCGGCGATGATCTGCTCGGAGCTGGCCCGCAGCGAGCCGGTGACCGGCGCGGTGATCAGCTCCACGCGCCGCGAGTCGCCGGCGACCGCCAGCCGCTCCTCGGCGAGGGCCAGCGAGCGCGTGATATCCAGGCTGCGGCCGGGGGTGAGGACGAAGGTTTGGGCGGCGTCGTCGAAGCCGAGCGCCGGCGTCAGCGCCAGCGAGGGCGCCAGCGCCGCGATCTGCTGCCGTAGCAAGGTGGAGTCATAGACAATCTTGAAGGCGATTTGGATGGGGTCGCCGCCGGAGCCACCCTGTCCGTCGGACTGGCGGCGGGCCTCGGCCAGCTGCTCCTCGATCGGCAGGCGCAGGCCGATCTCGGCGGGCTTGACCACCGTGACCTGGCCGCCGGCCACCAGCAGAAGCGGCTGGAACAGCGCGGCGCTTTCGCGCTCCAGGACCTGCCGGGCCTGATCTTCGGTCAGGGCGCCCACATTGACGCCGCCGATCCTGGTGTTGCGCGGAAAGCGCCAGGGCGCCGGGGTCGGCGGC
>DASWWB010000161.1:0-3210 GCA_036406115.1 Herpetosiphonaceae bacterium | reverse complement strand
CCGCTGCCTGGCGCTCGCCGCCGCTTGGCCGGGCCGCCCGTGCGCGGACCTGGCGGACGCCGGCCCGCAGCATCCCAGCCACCACCAGATGGTGGAACGGCCGGATCACATTGAAATAGACCGGGCCGGTCCAGCGGTGATAGTGGACGATGGTGACGGCGTGGAGCCTGGTCGCGCCCGCCGCCTGTTCCAGCACCAGGCCCAGCCGGGCGGTCAGATGGGATTCGCTGGCGCCGGCCAGCCAGTGGCGGCCCTCCTCGGCTGCGGCGACGGTGAAAAAGCCCAGCTTGGCGCCCGGCGCCATCGGCACGTCCGCCGCATGGAGCCGCTGCGCCTGCGGCACGCCCTCCTGGCGCATCCCCAGCAGGCGCACGAAGCCGCGCCGGACGTGGTAGAGCGCCGTGATCCAGGCCGGCTGGTAGCCGAAGCAGCCGGCGATCGCCTCGCGCAGCAGCTCGGCCGGGGCCAGCCCGCCGCCGTCGAATTCCGCCGTCTTGACATCCACGTGGTCGGCTCCCGCCAGCGCCTCCGCCAGCGGCTGATAGTCTGTCGCAAAGCCCATCGCAATCCTCCTGTTCCATCGCAATTCGGGTCAATTCAGTCGCCGATGCCGTGCAGCCGCAGCAATTCGTCAAAGAGCCGGCGGGTCTCGGCCGGCCCCAGCGGCGGGATGATCTGGGGGGCGCCGGCCAGGATGGCGTAGGCCATGCGCGCCATCAGCAGCGCCCGCCCGTCGTCGCCGGTCAGCTCGCGGCAGAGGCCGCGCACGTACTCGATGCGCTGCCGGTCGATCCGCTCCAGCGCCGCCCGCACGCCGTTGTCGGCCCGCGCCCAGGCCCGCAGCCCGATCTCGGCCGCGAACGGCGCGCCCGCCGCCAGGTCGAGCAGAAAGCGCAGCCGCGCCGCCGCCGGCCCCTGCCCGTCAGTCAGTTCGATGATGCGCAGGGTCGCCTCGCGCTCGAAAAAGGCCAGCAGCGCCGCCTGATAGTCGCCCAGCCCGCCGAAGTGGTGGTAGAACGAGCCTTTCGTCACTCCCAGCTCCCGGCACAGCCGCTCGATCGTCAGCGCCGGCGCGCCAGCCTCGCCGATCAGGATCAGCCCGCGCTCCAGCCAATCGCGTTTGGTCGTCGCCATGCCAATCTCTCCATACCATACCGTATGGTATGGATTGTCTCACGGCGGCTTGGGGATGTCAAATGATGTGCGGCGAGGCAAGGCCCATCGACGGGGCGGGGCCGCAGAACGCTCCCTGCCGTTCGGCGACGGCCCGCTGGTAGGTTTGGGCCTGCCTGGCGCAGAGCAGCAGAGCGAGCGCGAGGAGCAGCTGCGTGGTCAGCCGATGATTGATGAGGAGATTCAGGATCAGGATGGCGCCGGCGGCGCTGACGACCAACGATCGGTTGGCCGCCAGGAGCTGATTTACGGCGAGGATGGCGCTGAAATTGTCAAGAAACGAATAGCGCTGAGCTTTGGCGCAGGAGATGCCATAGCGATCTTGCATCCAGACGGCGGCGATGATCAAGCCGACGCACGCCAGGTGAAGCGCGAGTTTGGCGATGATGAGGTTGGCGGGCGGCGGGCTTGCCGGGCGCGCCGGTGGCATGGTATCCATTGTCTTCGCTCCGTTTTTGGGGATCTGCGCGGCGGCGGAGATGCCGCCGCCGCCGACAAGACGCCATCCTACGCGGGCTCGTTCCGGGGCGGGGCCGGCGCCTTGCCCGGCGTGCTATAGTGCCGCTGCAACGCGAATCGGCACAGGAGGTGGCCCATGGCTGGAGTGAAAAAAGCGCTGGTGCTGTCGGGCGGCGGCGGGCGCGGCGCCTATCACATCGGGGTGATGGAGGCGCTGGTGGCGCTGGGCTGGATGGAGGACGGCGCCGGGCCGGATATCATCGCCGGCACCTCGATCGGCGCGATCAACGCGGCGGCGCTGGCCTCGGGCCTGACGGTCGCCGAGCTGAAAGAGCGCTGGCTGGCGATGAACACCGAGCAGGTCCACCGCCTCTCCGAGAGCATGCCGGCCTATGTCCGCCCGCTGGCGCGCTTTTTCCTGCGCAGCATCCTCACCTCCTCGGACGGCGCGGACCAGGAGGCGCCGCCCGAGCCGGAGCTGAGCGCCGGCGGCCTGCTCGACCGCCTCAGCACCTTCGCCCGCTCGACGCCGTTCCGCAGCCTGCTCGACACCTCGCCCTGGCGCCACACGCTCGGCCAGTGGATGGACTTCGAGCGCATCAACAGCCCGGATTCGCCGGCGATCCTGCTGGCGGCCACCGAGGTCCAGAGCGGCGCGCTGCGCGTGTTCGCCAACCACGACCTGCGGGGCCGGCCGCGCGATGCGATCGGCCTCGACCACCTGATGGCCTCGTCGAGCATCCCGCTGGTCTATCCCTGGACCGAGATCGGCGCCGAGAAATACTGGGACGGCGCGGTGGTCGCCAACACGCCGCTCGGCGCGGTGATCGACCTGGCCGCCGGGGACGAGCTGGACATCCTGGTCGTGATGATGACGCCCTGGGCCGCCGAGGTCGAGACGCCGCTGGGCGACCAGCCGCTGCCGCAAGACATGATCCAGGCGGTGGCGCTGACCCTTGATTGGGCGCTGCTGGCCTCGTACCGCCAGGCCTTCAAGTCGCTCAAGCGGGCCAACGCGCTGGCCGAGGCTGCCGCCAAGCTGGAGCGAGCCGCCGCGCTGACCGGCGACGACAGCCTGCGCCTGTCCGGGCCGGTGCCGCGCCGCATCCGCGAGCCGACGGTGATCGCGCCCCAGGCGATGATGCCGATCGAGTGGATCGTCGACTACGAGGATTCGGTCCACGAAAAGCTTTTCGCCCAGGGCTACGCCGACGCGATGGCCGCGCTAATCAGCCGCGCCGTCGAGTGAGGCGGCAGGCGTCGCCGGCGTGAGGGCCGCCAAGCGCTCGGCGGCCCGCTTGCTGAGGTCGGCCCACTTCGGCCGGCCGCGCGCCGCCTCCAGAAACGCGCGGTAGCCGTCGGCGGCCCGCCCCAGCCTGCCGGCGGTTTCCTGGCAGGCCGCCTCCCAGTAGAGCGGGTCCGGCCGGCCCGGCGCCAGCCGGCGCGCCTGGCGGGCGGCGGCGATCGCCCGCTCAAGGCTGCCCCGGCCCAGGCGCCGCGCCAGGTCGATCGTCACCCTGGCGACCGCCAGCCAGGCCTCAGGATCGCCAGGCCGCTCGCGGCTCGCCTCCAGTGCCG
>DASWWB010000160.1:0-2422 GCA_036406115.1 Herpetosiphonaceae bacterium | reverse complement strand
CGTCAACGGCGACGGGCTCCACGACGCGCTCGTCGGCGCCTGGGTCGCCGATCCGCTCGGCCGGACCAACGCCGGGGCCGCCTATCTCGTCTGGGGCGCGCCGGTCAGCGCGACGCTCCAGGCGCCCGAGCTGGCCGGGCGCGGCGTCATGCTCGCCGGGCCGGCCGCCAACGCCTCCGCAGGCTGGAGCGTGGCCGGGCTGGGCGATGTCAACGGCGACGGCCTTGACGATGTGGCGATCGGCGCCTGGGGCGCGGCGCCGCAGGGCCGGGCGACCGCCGGCAGCGTCTACGTGGTCTGGGGCGGCGCGCTCAGCGGCACGCTGGACCTGGCTGATCTCGGCGCGCGCGGCTACCGGATCGACGGCGCCCTCGCCGCCGACCGGGCCGGCTACGCGGTGGCTGGCATCCCGGACCTGAACGGCGACGGCAAGGCCGAGGTCGTGCTGGGGGCGATTGGCGCCGACGGCGGCGGCAGCAACGCCGGGGCCGCCTACGTGGTCTGGGGCAGCGCGCTGACCGCCACGATCGACCTGGCGAGCCTGGGCGGGGGCGGCTTCCGGATCGACGGCGCCGCCGCCGACGACCGGGCCGGCAGCGCCGTCGGCAGCGCGCAGGACATGAACGGCGACGGCAAGGCCGAGGTGTTGGTCGGATCGTATGTCGCCGATCCGCTGGGGCGGTCGGCGGCCGGCAGCGTGGCGGTGGTCTGGGGCCAGGCGGGCGGCGCGGCGCGCTCGATCGGCAGCCTGGGCGGGGCAGGCTTCGTCCTCGCCGGGGCGGCGGCCGGCGACCGGGCCGGGATCAGCGTCGTCGGGCTGGACGATGCCAACGGCGACGGCAGGGGCGACATGGCCCTCGGCAGCGACCAGGGGCCGGGCGGCGGGGCGGGCAAGGTCCATCTGGTGCATGGCGGCGCGCTCAGCGGCACGCTGAACCTGGCGGAGCCGTTCGGCGGCGCGCTCTTGCTGGGCGCCGGGGCCGGCGACGAGACCGGGTACGCGATCGGCGCGACCGGGACCGAGCTGCTGATCGGCGCCTACAACGCCAACGACGAGGCCGGCCGCGTCTACGTGGTGGCGACTGAAGCCGCCAGCGGCACCATCAGCCTGGGCTAGCTCGCGCCGGAGCGCGGATTCGCCATCGAGGGCTCGGCGGGCGGCGGGCGCCTGGGCCGCGCGGTGGCCGGCTTGGGCGACGCGACCGGCGACGGCCGCGCCGATCTGCTGCTGGGCGCCGATCTCGCCGGCCCCGGCCAGGAGGGGATCGCCTATCTCGTCGGCGGGCTGCGCCAGTCAATCTACCTGCCGCTGCTGAGCCGCTAGGCGCCGCAGGGAGGATGGAAAACGGCGCGGCATGTCGCGTCCCGCCGGCGCGTTGATTGGCGGCGAAGCGGCTTTCCCATCACGGCTAAAAAACAAACGGCGGGACGCCCTCTGCGTCCCGCCGTTTGTTTGCGCGGGGATTTAGCGCTGGTCGACGGCGACGAAATCGCGCTGGTCCTTGCCGATGTAGATCTGGCGCGGGCGGGCGATCGCGGTCTCGGGGTCGACGATCATCTCCTGCCACTGGGCCAGCCAGCCGACCGTGCGCGGGATGGCGAACAGCACCGGGAACATATCGACCGGGAACTTCATGGCCTGGTAGATGATGCCGGTGTAGAAATCGACATTGGGGTAGAGCTTGCGCTCGACGAAATACTCGTCCTCCAGCGCGATCCGCTCCAGCTCCAGGGCGATGTCGAGCATCGGGTTGCGGCCGGTGACCTCGAAGACCTCGTCGGCCAGCTTCTTGACGATCGCGGCGCGCGGGTCGTAGTTCTTGTAGACGCGGTGGCCGAAGCCCATCAGGCGCACCTCGCGGTTCTTGACCCGCTCGATAAAGGCCGGGATGTTCTCCTTCGAGCCGATCTGGACCAGCATGCGCAGCACTTCCTCGTTGGCGCCGCCGTGGAGCGGGCCGTAGAGCGCGGCGGCGGCGCCGGCCATCGCGGCGTAGGGATCGACCAGCGAGCTGCCGACCGAGCGCATCGCGTTGGTGCCGCAGTTCTGCTCATGATCGGCGTGGAGGATGAACAGCACGTCGAGGGCCCGCTCCAGCACCGGGTGGGGCTTGTAGGTGACCTCGGTCATCTTGAACATCATCTGAAGGAAATTGCCGGTGTAGCTCAGCTCGTTGTCGGGGTAGACGTAGGGCAGGCCCATGCGCTTGCGGTAGGCGTAGGCGGCGATCGTCGGCATCTTGGCGATGAGGCGGGCGATCTGGAGCTGGCGGATCTCGGCGTTCTTGATCTGCTTGGCGGCGGGGTAGAAGGTCGAGAGGGCGGCGATCGTGCTGATCAGCATGCCCATCGGGTGGGCGTCGTACTGGAAGCCGTCCATCAGCTTCTTGATGTTCTCGTGGACCATCGTGCGGTAGGTGAT
>DASWWB010000159.1:0-1836 GCA_036406115.1 Herpetosiphonaceae bacterium | reverse complement strand
TTGGCGGTGGCCGGATCGAGCCGGTAGAGCCCGAACAGCGTGTCGAGCTGTTCGGGCCGCGAGGCGTTTTGCTCGCGGGCCCCGATGACGGCGATCGCCTTGCCGTCGGGCGACCAGGCCACATTGCGGACGACGGCCAGCCCCAAGTCGACCGGCGTGGTTGCGCCGCGGCCGAACCAATAGGCCTGGCTGTCAAAGAGGCTGCCCTCGGTGCCCAGGCCCCGGTTCAGGGTTGGGTTGAGGGTGTAGGAGCTGCGGGCGATGCTGAACCAGGGCAGGGGCTCGTCGCGGAGCGGCGCGCTGCGCTGGGTGGCGAAGTCGTAGGCCATCAGGCGCAGATCGTCGCCGCCGCCGAAGTTGGCCGGGACGCAGCGCGTGACGTAGCCCAGCCGGCCGTCGGCGAGCGCCAGCGGGTGTTCGATGCCGGTCCGGCCCTCGCAGCCCGCGACCTCCTCGATCGGCAGGACCACGGGCGTCGGGTTGGCGGGATCGACCAGCGCCAGCCGGATGCTGACGGAGGTCCGTTTGCCGGCGGGGACATACTCGACGACCAGCCCCCCGCCGGTCCAGGCGAGCGCGGCGTAGGGGTTGGCGGGCAGCGCCAGCGGCGTGAGCGGCAGCGGCGCCGCCTCCTTGACAGCGACCGGGGTTGGCGTGTTCATAGTGCATCCTGTGATAATCAGCAGCGCCAGCGCGCCGCCGAGGAGAAATCGGCGAAAACGAGCGCTCATCATTACTTCTCGATGGCGCCGTTGGAGAGCGTCAGGCTTCCGTCGGGATTGATGATCGTGCCCCTGAGCGGAACCACCGCCCCGCCCGACGAGATGACGGTGCCGTCCGGCGTGATGCGGGCGCCGCCCGACATCACGATCGTGCCGTCGATGTCGACCCTGGTGCCGCTCGGCAGCGTGACTGTGCCGCCCGGGCCGATCGTGAAGCCCGCTGGCAGGGGCAGCGCCCCTGGTTTGCCCGGGATCGGCGGTAGCAGCGGAATGCTGATCGGCGCGGCCGCCGACGCGATGGTCAGCGTTTCGACCAGCTTGGCCGAGTAGTAGGTGGGGCCCCGGTTGCTGCCCGGCAACGTGCTGCGCGGGTCGGTAAACCAGTTGCCCATGGATTCGCCAGCGCCCCGGCCGGTATCGTCGCCGAGCCAGCTCCCCAGTTCGCCGCCAAGCCAGCTCCCCACCGGCCCGAAAATAGAGCCGCCCACATGGCTGCCGGCGGCGCCGCCGACGGTCGATCCCACCCCTGCGCCGATGTTGCCGCCGAATTGCGCGCCGCCGTTGGGAATCCTGGCGATCGCCCGGTACACATTGCCGGCGGCGACGAAGTTCTCGATCAGAGTTCCCTCAAGCCCGGCCGGCCGCCCGCCGCGCGCGGGATCGTCGGCGATGGTGGCGCCGTAGTTGACGCCCGCCTGCTCTGCCATCGCCCATTTCGAGCGCAGCGTCGCTTCGTCGTCCACGCCCATGCCGCTGAAGAAATCGGCCCACTTGTCGGCCGCCCCGCCGCTCGGGCTCACCGGCACGCCGCCGCGCGACTGGACCCAGCCGTTTTGGATAGCCTCCAGCACGCCGGCGTCGGCCCACGAGGCCCAGGTGCCGGGTCCCATGTGGCGCAGGACCGGTGATTCATCGAAAAAGGTGACGATGTCGGCGATGTTGTGGAACCAGGGGCCGCCCGCTAGTTTCTCCATCTCGCTGACCCACTGGAGGCGCTCCTGGGCGTTGAGCATCTCGAACTCGTCGACGGTCAGGTCGAAGCGGATCAGCTTGCCGCTGGCGTCGAAGGCCGGGCCGCCTGGCAGCGTGCCGGGCGGCGCGCTCGCGGTCGCTG
>DASWWB010000158.1:0-5150 GCA_036406115.1 Herpetosiphonaceae bacterium | reverse complement strand
GGCGACGACCCGCGCGCGCTGGCCTGGCTGCCCGATGGCGACGGGATCCTCGCTGCCACGACCACCGGCGCCGTCATCTACGACGCCGCCACGCTTGAGCCGCTGCGGCGCTGGCCCGAGCCCGCAGGCGTCAGCATCATCGCGGTCGACTCCGCCGGCGGGCTGATCGCCTGGGCGATCCCGGGCGAGGTGCAGGTCCGGCGCAGCGCCGACGGCGAACTGGCCGCCCGCCTGCCGATCCCATCCGGCACCGCCGACCTGGCCTTCGCCCCCGACGGCGCGCGCCTGTTCGGCTCGTGGGGCGAGCGCGTCTGGCAGTGGCGGACCGACTCCTGGGAGCTGAGCGAGGCGCTGCGCCTCCAGCCGGAGCGCAAGGCGGTCGATCTGGCGGTCTCGCCGGACGGCGCGCAGCTCGCGGTCGGCCTCTCCAGCTGCGAAATCCAAGTCTTCACCCTGGCCGACGCCAGCTTGCGCTTCACCATCGGCGAGCGCTGCGAGCGGATGAGCAACGCCACCACCCGCGCCGCGTTCTCGCTCGACGGCGCCCAATTGGCGACCACCACGGACCAGGGGCCGGTCATGCTCTGGTCGCTGCGCGACGCGACGCCCATCCGCACCCTCGGCGGCCGGATCAACGCGCCGCTTGTCGTGATGGCGCCGGACGGCAGAATCGCCACGCCAGCTGAAACCTTCCGCTCAGACGTGCGCTTGTGGGACCCGGCGACCGGCGCCGCCAGCCTCGATCTGCGCGCCGCCGGCGGCCCCCCAGCCGGCATCGCCGTCAGCCCGCGCGGCGACGCGGTCGCGGCGTCAACCGCTGATCAGAACCTGGTGCTCTGGCGCCTGGAGCGGCCGGACGCGCCGCTGATCCGGCGCGGCGGTCTCGGCCGCGTCTTCGATCCGCAGCTCTCGGCCGACGGCTCGGTCTTCGCCGCCGTTTCGGACCAGGGCACGCCCTGGCTCGACGACGACAAGGCGCTGGTCTGGGACCTGGCGTCTGACACTCGCGCCTTTTATCAGCTTGACGGCCAGCTCGGCACCGCGACCCGCGACGGCGCAGCGCTGGAGCCGGCCAGCGACAGCGAACTGCGGCGGACCTGGCGGCTCACATCTGGCGCGACGCTCACCGCGCGCCGGACCAGCGCCGACGATCCGCGCGGCTGGAGCTGGAGCATCGCGGCGGACGGCGATCCCGCCGCGATGCTCCAGGCGGCGCCGCTCACCGACACGCTCAGGATTTGGCGCGACGAACCGGCGGCGGAGCTGATGCTGGCGCTGCCGGCCGCGCCCGTGGCGTGGGCGTTCAGCCCCGATCAGTCGCTGGCGGCGGTCACCGACGAGGGCGGCTCGGTGCTCTGGCGCCTGGCGGACGGCGCCCCGGTCCGCAGCTTGGCGAGGCCGCCGGCACCGGTTCGCCGGCTGCGCTTCTCGCCCGACGGCTCGCTGATCGAAGGCCTCACCTACGATGGTCCCCAAAAATTGGTGTTCTGGGAGACCGCGACCGGCGAGCTGCGGGGCATCTACCCAGGCGTCGTCACGATGGACCCGGCCCTGTTCAGCGCCGACGGCTCGCTGCTGCTCGTTGATGACATCATCAACACCACCGACCCCGCGACCGGCGAGCGCCTCGGCAGCCGCCAATCGGTGCGCTTCCTGCGCGCCAGCGACGGCGCAACGATTCATGTGCTGGGGCAGGTGCCGGACAAAACGCTGAATCTCGCGCTCTCGGGCGACGGGACGCGGATGGTCACCGCCCACTACGACGGAACCATCGTCATCTGGGGCGTCGGGCCGTAGGCTGCGGCGAGCCCGCCAACTTGCCATCCCCGCCGCATGACCGTATAATCGCCGCCGCTGGGCGGTTGCCAAATGCAACAGCCCATTTTGCTGTACGGCGCCAATCCAATCCGGCGAACTCCGGCCCCGCCAAGCCGCATGCCCGACAGCCGACAGCCGATAGCCGATAGCTCGGCACGGGAGAGCCAATGCGCATCGCGCTGGTCCATGATTATCTGAACCAACACGGCGGCGCCGAGCGGGTGCTCGAAGTGCTGCACGATATGTATCCCGAGGCGCCGATCTACACCTCGATCTACGACGCCGCCGCCATGCCGCCGGCCTACCGGCGCTGGGACATCCGCACCTCGTTCATGCAAAAGCTGCCGGGCTGGCGCAAGCACTTCCGCAAATATTTCCTGCTCTACCCGACGGCCTTCGAGAACTTCGACCTCAGCGCCTACGATCTGGTGATCAGCTGCTCCAGCGCCTACGCCAAGGGCGTCATCACCAGGCCGGGCGCCGTCCACATCTGCTACTGCCACACGCCGATGCGCTTCGCCTGGCGAGCCGCCGACTACGTCAAGCGCGAGCAGATCGGCGGCCTGTTCGGCGCCGTCCTGCCCTTCTTCCTCACCTACCTGCGGCTGTGGGACACGCAAAATTCGCGGCGAGTCGATCATTTCATCGCCAACTCCAAGACCATCCAGGGGCGGATCGGCCATTTCTACCGCTGCGAATCGTCGGTGCTGACGCCGCCGGTCGAGCTGCCGGACTACGCCCCGCGGCCGGCCGAGGATTTTTACCTCACCGGCGGCCGGCTGGTGCCCTACAAGCGGATCGACCTGGCGGTGCGGGCCTGCACCAAGCTGGGGCTGCCGCTGGTGGTGTTCGGCGCCGGCCGCGACGGCGACGAGCTGCGGCGGATCGCCGGGCCGACCGTCACCTTCAAGGGCCGGGTCGATGACGCGACCCTGCGCGACCTGTTCGCCCGCTGCAAGGCCTACCTGATGCCGGGCGAGGAAGACGCCGGCATCCAGCCGATCGAGGCCATGGCCGCCGGCAGGCCGGTCATCGCCTACCAGGCCGGCGGCGCGCTCGACACCGTCGTCGAGGGCGTGACCGGGCGCTTCTTCACGGAGCAGACCGTCGACGCGCTGTGCGACGCGATCCGGCGGTCGCGCGCCGACCAGTACGACCAGGACGCGATCCGGCGCCACGCCGAGTCGTTCGGCCGGCCGATCTTCGAGCAGCGCTTTCGCGCCGAAGTCGAGGCGGCGCTGCTGCGCAAAGCGGCCGCCGCCCAAGGAACCTAAGCATGGAACTGCGACGCTATCTGACGATTATCCGCCGCGCCTGGTGGATCGCCGTGGGCGTGCCGCTGCTGGTGCTGGCGATCTCGCTGCCCGGCTTCCGGCCCGATCCCCAGCGCTACCGCGCCGCCGCCCGCATCGCGGTCACCCAGGCCGCGATCCAGCCGCGCGACACCCAGGAGGAGTTTCCCGATCTCAACAGCGATCACTCCTGGCAGGCCGCCCAGTACATCGTCGACGATCTGCCGGCGATCATCAAAAGCGTGACCTTCGCCAACGATGTGAGCGCCTGGATCAAGAGCCAGCTCGGCCTCGACGTGGCGCCCGAGCTGATCCGGGCCTCGTTCGAGGTCGAGCGCGAGCACCGGATCCTGTCGATGATCATCACCGCGCCCTCCGAGCAGGAGGCCGTGGCGATCGGCCAGGGCGCGATCGCCGTCATCCAGCAGAACGGCCTGCGCTACTGGGACCGCGCCGCGAGCGGCGGCCTGGCGGTCGGCGTGCTGGAGATGCCCCACGCCGCCGGCCCGCTCAGCCGCTGGCCCCAGCCGGTGACGCGACTGGCCCTGCGCCTGCTGCTGGCGCTGGCCGCCGGCGTCGGCCTGACGTTCCTCTATCACTATCTGGATCGCACCGTCCGCGAGCGGGCCGACCTCGACACGCTCGATGTCCCGCTGCTGGCGACGATCCCCCGGGAGTAGCTATGGTTCGTTTTCGCGATTATGTCAACGTTTTACTGCGCCGCTGGCTGGCGGTGGCGCTGCTGACCTTCCTGGCCGCCGGCTCGGCCTACGCCTTCAGCAAGCTGCAAACGCCGCTCTACCGGGCCGAGACGACCTATACCGTCGTCACCAGCCGCTACGACCAGGGCCTGACGATGCAGCTGCCCAGCGTGATGAACAACTGGCCCGGCCAGCTCAACGACGCCCGGCTCCAGGAGATCAGCGACCAGCTCCAGCTGGATCGCACGCCCGCCTACCTGCGCAAGCAGATTCACATCCAGCCCAACCCCAACAATCTCCAGGTGACGATCGATGTCGATTACCCGGACGCGGCGCAGGCGGTCAAGATCGCCGACGCGGTGGGCGAGAAGCTCAAGCAGGAGGTGGCGGCGCTCAACGCCCTGCGGCTCAGCACCGACGCGATCAACATCCAGGTCCAGGAGCCGGCCAAGTTCCTCAAGCTCTACTCGCCGACGACCAAGATCAACGTGCTGGCCGGCGCGATCCTCGGCGGCCTGCTGGGCGTGCTGCTGGCCTTCGCCCTGGAATACCTCGACGATACGCTCAAGTCCAGCTCGGATGTCGAGCGCTGGACCGGCCTGGCGACCCTGGGCGCCATCCCGGCGGCCGAGAAATAGCTGTCGCGCCGCACGCGAACGGCGGCGCGCAAAGGATGAACACCGTGCCTGTTGATTTAGTCACTCTGCGCGACCCGAACTCGGCGGCGGCCGAGGCCTTCCGGACGCTCCGCACCAATATTCAGTTCTCCAGCCTCGACCGCCAGCTGCGCACGCTGCTGGTGACCAGCGCCGCCGCCGGCGAGGGCAAGAGCGACGCGATCGCCAACCTGGCGGTGACGATGGCCCAGGCCGAGCTGCGGGTGATCCTGGTCGACTGCGACCTGCGCCGCCCGGCGCTGCACACGATCTTCGGCGCCCCCAACGAGCGCGGCCTGACCACGCTGATGCTCGACGAAACCACCGCGCCGGCTTTCCACGCCACCGAGATCGAGGGACTGCGCCTGCTCCCCGCCGGCCCGCTGCACGAGCGCCCCGCCGATCTGCTCGGCTCGCGCCGGCTGGAGGCGGTGATCGAGCGGCTCAAGGCCGACGCCGACATCGTGCTGTTCGACGCCCCGCCGGTGATTACGGTCACCGATGCCGCCGTGCTGGCGACCAAGGTCGACGGCACGCTGCTCGTCGCCCGCGCCGGCAAGACCCGCCGCGACCGCGCCCGCGAGGCGGTGCAGCTGCTGCAAAAGGTCAACGCCCACGTGATCGGCGTCGTGCTGACCAACGCCCGCGTCGAAAAAGACACCGCCTACTAGCCCAAAGACACC
>DASWWB010000157.1:0-2662 GCA_036406115.1 Herpetosiphonaceae bacterium | reverse complement strand
GCCGTAGAGCGCGGGCTGGGGGAAGATGCGGCGCTGCGCCCGGACCACGATATGGCCCTTGTCGGTGAACTTGAGGGCGTTGGAGAGCAGGTTGATCAAAATCTGGCGCAGCCGGGTCGGATCGGCGTCCGCCGGCGGCAGGTCGGGCGAGACATCGACCCGCAGCGTCACCGGCTTGTCGCGCATCAGGGCCCGCAGCATCTCGACCGCGCCGTCGATCACCGGGCGGACGGCGGTCGGTTCGCGGTGGAGCGTCATCTTGCCGGCCTCGATCCGGGCCCGGTCGAGGATATCGTTGATCAGATCGAGCAGGTAGCGGCCGTTGTTGTTGATCGTCTCCAGGTCCTCGCGCTGAGCCTCCTCCAGCACCGGCTCCAGCTCGTCGAGCAGCACGGTCGAGAAGCCGATGATCGCGTTGAGCGGCGTGCGCAGCTCGTGCGAGACGCTGGCGAGGAACTGCGACTTGAGCCGGTCGGCGGCCTGGGCGCGGTCGAGGGCGTCGCGCAGCTCGGCGGTGCGCTGCTCGACCAGATCCTCCAGGTTTTGGAACGAAAAGGCGTTTTCGATCGTGAGGCCGACCACGGCGGCGAAGGTCAGCAGCAGCGAGGCGTCCTGGACCGTCACCTGGCGCTGCTGGCCGTGATAGTCGGCGGAGATCACGCCCAGCACTTTTTCGCGGCCGACCACCGGCGCCTGGACATACGAGTTGCTGGCCGCCGCCGCCTGCTTGCGCTGCAACACCTGCGGGTTGTCCCACGGGTTGTCCACGATCACGGCCTGGCGCGAGCGGACCACGCTGGCCTCGATCGTGTTGCCGTCGAGCATGATCGGCTCCGACTGGGCGGCGGCCAGGAACTGGATCAGCGCATCGCCGCTGTCGGGGCCGAACGAGGCCGAGACCACCTCCAGCCGATCCTCGCGGACCAGGTAGAGCGCGGCGCGATCGAAGCCGAGCCGCTTGCAGAGCAGCACCGGGATCTGATCCAGCACCGCGCCCAGCGACATCAGGCGCTTCAGCTCATTGCTGACCTGGTTGACCTGGGCCATCTGGTGGGCGTTCAGCTCCAGCTCGTTGAGCTTGTCGCGCAGCGCGGCGGTCATCTGGGCGAACGAGGCGCCGAGGTGGCCGATCTCATCCTCGCCCTTGACGGTGATCTGATAGTCAAGCTCGCCCGAGGCGACGCGCCGGGCGCCCTCCTCCAGCTTGCGCAGCGGCCTGGTCAGGGTCGATGCAAGCGTCAGGGCCAGCAGCACGATCGCGATGCTCATGATGATGATCAGCAAGAGCAGATTCGAGCGCAGCCGATCCTGTTGGAGCTGGATGGCGGCGGCGGCGCTCTGGGCCGGGGCGATCACTTCGTCGATCGGCAGCGACAGGCCGACCACCCAGCCGGTCGTCTCCATCGGCGCGTAGGCCAGGTAGCGGTCCTCCTGGTCGAGCTTGACGCGCACCACGCCGGATTGGCGGTTGATCATCTGCTGGCCGACCTCGCGGATGGCGGGGTCGGTCGACTCAAGCCAGTTGTCGGTCTTGAAGGCCTGGTTCCAGGCGATGTCGCCGGCCTGGAGCTGGGGGCGGACGAGGATTTTGCCGGCGCCGTCGAGCAAGAAAGCGTAGCCCTGGGAGCCGTCGCTCAGCCGCAGCACGTCGGATTGGATCGTCGTCAGCAGCAGGTCCATCCCGACCACCCCGATCATGCGGCCGCTGATGTAGACCGGGACGGCGGTGGTGGTGGCGAGCTTGCCGGTGACCGCGTCGACATAGGTGCCGGTCCAGATCGGCTTGCCGGCGGCCACGGCCTGGCGGTACCAATCGCGCTGCCGGCCGTCGAAGCCCTCGGGCAGCTTGGTGACGATCGTCGAATCGTTGAACACCAGGACGCCGTTTTCCAGTCCCATATAGCCCAAATCGATGATATCGGTGTTCTTGACCTGGGTCCGCAGCGCGTCGCTGACCCGTTGGGCCTGGGCCAGCACCGGCTTGAGGTCGTCGGGGGCGTTGGCGACCGGGCCGCGGCCCGCCAGCCAGAACAGCTCAAGGCGCGGCGGCTGGAGATCGGCCCGCGGCGTGCTGAAGGACTGGACCGCCACCTCGGAGACCGCCACCGCCCGCTGCTGGACATCGGAGAGGATGCGGTCGTACAGCTCGGCCTTGTCGATCGCCCGCTCGCGCAGCGTGGCCTCGGCCTGGCGCAGCAGCGCGGCCTCGCTCTGCTCGACCGCCGAGTCGCGGGCGCTGGCGATGCGATTGAGGCTCAGCCAGCCGACGAGCAGCAGCGCGGGCAGCGACAGCGCCAGCGCCATGGCCAGCACGCGCGCCTGAATGCCAAAACGAATGCGACGGTCGGTGGAGTCCATGCGCAGTTCCCTGTTTCGTGATGCGGGGTTGACAGGGTGTAGTTTACCATATTTTGACAAGCGGGGGCGACAGGCGGGCCAGCCGCCCCGGCCCGCCGAACCCGCCGCAGGCCATGGCGCGCCATAGCCTGCGGCGAACCCTGGCTACTTGCACGTCCGGCCCTCGCACGGCGTCGCCGTCGGCGGCGGCGCCGTGGTCGGCGTGGGCGGCGTCGCGGGCGGGCAGTTCCGATTGTCGCACGGGAAAGGAATGGTCGGCGGCATGGCCGGCGGGGTAGCCGTCGGCGGGACCGTAGTTGGGATC
>DASWWB010000156.1:0-1810 GCA_036406115.1 Herpetosiphonaceae bacterium | reverse complement strand
GGGCGTCGGCATGTGGGTCGCGCACTATGCCTTTCATTTCCTGATGGGCTTCTGGACCATCATCCCCGTCGTTCGCAGTCTGATCGCTGAGCTGGGGCTGCCCTTCGCGTGGCTTCCGCGCACCGGCCTTGGCCCACTGGTTCCGCAACCCTTCATCTATCCTCTGGAGCTGGGGTGCCTTGGGCTCGGCGGCGCGCTCGCGCTGCGGACCGCCTGGCAGATCGCCGGCCGAACCAACGCGACGCGCCAGCGCCAGCTCTTTTGGCCCTGGGCGATCGTTATTCTGATCCTGGTCGCTGCTGCCATCTGGCTGATTGGCCAGCCCATGGATATGCGAGGAACTATTAATGGATAGTCGATACCCCACCACGCGGTGGCCACTCATCGTGGCAACGCTCTTGGCGCTGTTTACCGGGCCGGCGCGCCCGGCGGCCGCCCACTTTGGCGAGCCCTATCTCATTTTGCT
Source organism: Herpetosiphonaceae bacterium (assembly GCA_036406115.1). Taxonomy (GTDB): domain Bacteria; phylum Chloroflexota; class Chloroflexia; order Chloroflexales; family Herpetosiphonaceae; genus DASWWB01. The sequence goes on along the minus strand of DASWWB010000156.1, from coordinate 1,344 downwards.
GGAACAACCAGCAGGGCCCTATGTGGTCACGGCAACCGCTGATCCCGATGTGGGCACTGGCACCTTTATCGTTGGTGTCGGGCTGCGCGATAAAACCATCATCGCACCGGAAACCAGCATCACGTTGGCGGCCACGTCGATGGACGGCCACCCGCCGGCACCCGCAACCACCGTGCAGGGTGCCGCGCAGGGATCCGTCCTCAGTTTCGAGGGCAAGCTGGAGTTTGCTGCTGAGGGCACCTGGGACATTCAGCTCCAGATCGCGGGACCTGCCGGCGCCGGCGAGATCCCCGTCTCGGTTCTCGTCACCCCGCCCTACCCCCAGTGGCTCACCACGCTGCAATGTCTGGCACCGTTCGCCTTTATCGGCTTCATCTGGTGGATTGCCATGCGGCGGAATGTCCGGCTCCGGGAGCAGCAAGCGACGGCTGGTAACGGTCAGCCGTCGCAGGAGCCGTCGTAATGGCGCTCTCACCATCCCTCAGTGCATCCCTATGGCGGCGCTGCCGCAGCCTTGGGCGCGTACTGCTTGGCGCCGTCCTTCTTGGCGCGTGTCAAGCAGCGGCGCCCGCCCAGCTTCAGGGTCGGCCCCTGGAGCCGGCATCGCCTGCTCCCGCGCTGGTGCTCACGGATCATCGCGGCACGCCCTTTACCCTCGCTGACCAGCGTGGGAAGGTGGTTCTGCTCTTCTTCGGCTACGCCTCATGTCCCGATATCTGCTCGACGGTGCTCGCCGACCTGGCCAGCGTCCGTCAGCAGCTCGGCCCTGACGCCGAACAGCTCCAGGTCCTCTTTGTCACGGTTGACCCCGATCGAGACACGCCAGCGGCGCTCGCGCGATATGTCGCCGCCTTTGATCCGACCTTCCTCGGCTTGCGTGGGACGCCCGAGGAACTCACGGCGGTCTACCAGTCGTATGGAGTAGCAGTACCGGCGGAGCATACCAGCCATGCCGGCGCCGATGCGCCCGAGATGCTGCATGGCCAGGCCATCTACGTGATTGATCCCGCCGGCCGCTGGCGCGCACTGGTCTCCGCTGGCGATCCCATCAGCATCCTGATCCATGATGTTCGTGCGTTGTTGCAGGAAGGATAGTCGCTATGGACCACACCTTAAAGCTTGATCTGCCCGTCCTCCTCCCCGGTGTTGATGATGAGCGGGATCAGTGTGTCACGCGCCTCCAGGAGCACATCGCGGGGCAGCGTGGCATCGAGCAGGCCCACGTTGAGCAGCAGCACGGCAAGGCCGTGCTCTGTCTCCACTTCGATCCCAACTTGGTCTCGATTGCTGCGGTGAAGCGCCTCGCCGAAGACGCAGGCGCGCAGGTCGCCCGACGCTATCGCC
>DASWWB010000155.1:0-14545 GCA_036406115.1 Herpetosiphonaceae bacterium | reverse complement strand
GCCGTCGCCGCGCTTGTCGCCGAGGCTGTCCGGGGCTGCGACCCGCGCCTGGTCCTGGTGGGATTGGCCCAATCGCAGCTCACGGCGGCGGGCGCGGCGGCCGGCTTGCGCGTGGCCCACGAGGGCTTCATCGATCGCGCGTACGAGCCCGACGGCAGCCTACGCAACCGCAAGCTGCCCGGCGCCGTCCACGACGATGAGGGGCGGGCGCTCGCCCAGGCGGTGAGCCTGGCCCGCGACGGGAGCGTCGTCGCCGCCGACGGGAGCGTCATCGCGCTGCGGGTCGATACGCTCTGCCTCCACGGCGACACGCCCCGAGCCGCCGAGTTCGCCCGGCTCGCCCGCCAGGTGCTCGAACCGCTGGTCGGCGTCCGCAGCCTCGCCAGCAGCCTCGCGCCATGAACGCCTGGCGGACGCACCTGCTCGGCGATCAGGCGCTGCTGCTTGATTGTTCAGCCGGCGCCGACGCCCGTCTGCTCGCCCGCTCCCTCGATCAGCACGCTGGCATCATCGATCTCATCCCCGCCCCCGGCACGCTCACAATCATCTACGACCCTGCGGTGCTGGAGCCCGACGCAATCCTGCTGCTGCTCGACCAAGCGCACAGCCAGCCGCCGCCAGCGCCCGCCCTCCACCGCATCCCGGTGCTGTATGACGGGGCAGATCTCGCCGAGGTCGCCGCGCGCTGCGCCCTCAGCCCCGCCCGGCTGATCGAGCTGCACACATCAACCCGCCACACGGTGGCGATGATCGGCTTCCTCCCGGGCTTTCCATATCTGGACGGGCTGCCGGCGCGGCTCCATCTGCCCCGCCGCCCGACCCCGCGCACCAAAGTCCCCGCTGGCTCAGTCGCCATCGCCAACGGCCAGACCGGCATCTACCCCCAAGCCTCGCCCGGCGGCTGGCACCTGCTCGGCCGCACGGATGTCCGGCTTTTCGATCCCGCGCGCCAGCCGCCGGCGCTACTCCAGCCCGGCGACTATGTCGAGTTCGAGGCGGTCGGATGAGCCTGGCGGTGCTTCAGCCGGGCCCGCTGCTGACCATCCAGGACGGCGGGCGTGCCGGCTACCGGCGCTGGGGCGTGCCGGCGAGCGGCGCACTCGATCCGCTGGCCCTGGCGATCGCCAACCGGCTGCTTGGCAATCCGCCAGCCGCCGCCGCGCTTGAGATCACCGGCGTCGGCTGCCGGCTCCGCTTCGAGGCCCCGGCCGTGATCGCCGTCGCGGGGGGCGACCTCGGCGCATGGCTCGATGATCTGCCGCTCCCGCTCTGGCACGCCTGCTTCGTCCGCCAAGGCCAGGAGCTGCGCTGGGCCGAGCGCCGCCGCGGCGGCCGCTGCTACCTGGCGGCGCGGGGCGGATTCGCCATCGAGCCATGCCTGGGATCCGCCAGCGCGCTGCCGGGCGGCCCGTTTCCCGGCATGCTCGGCCGCGCCCTGCGCGCAGGCGACCGATTGCCGCTCCGCAACGAGGACATCGACCCCGCGATCGCCGGCCGCTCCTGGCCGCCGGCAGCGCGGCCGCTCCCGCCGCCCCAGCCCGTCATCCGCGTCCTGCCCGGCCCGCACCAGCCGCTGCTGCCCGATCAGTGGCGCAAGCTGATCGGCGCTGAATGGCGCGTCAGCCCCGACAGCAACCGCATGGGCTACCGGCTGCTGGGCGAGGCATCGCCGCCCGACCCGCCGGTATCGATACCATCGTGCGGCGTAGCGCCTGGCGCGATCCAGCTGCCGCCCGACGGCGCGCCGGTCGTATTGCTGGCCGACGCCCAGACAACCGGCGGCTATCCGCTGCTGGCGGCAGTCATCGGCGCCGATCGCTGGCTGCTCGGCCAGCTGCTGCCCGGCGACAGCCTGCGCTTCGCCGAGACCGATCTGCCGACCGCCCGCGCCGCATTGCGCGAACAACTGGCGGCGCTCGTGAAACCAATGGATGAGAGTCAAGAATGGGGTGCGCCATGTTAGGCGCTAAGTGCCTGGTTATCCCCAAAATGTGGGTAACCGTGGGATAATGTGGGATAACTTAGTATTAATCGGAAGAATAGCACGAACCTATGTGCTAAATCAGGCACCATTTCCGAACATAAGTTTTCTTTTCATGGTCGGATGATTTTTTCATGAGCGCCGATTGTTAATCGCGCGAGACAGGAATTATGCAGCTTTACCAGCTTCTCCGTCATGGATTGTTCCGGTTGGATCCGGAGCGCGCCCACTGGTTCGCAAACGCCGCGCTCGACGCCGTCGCCGCCGTTCCGGGAATTCCATCGCTGCTGCGCCGCCGCATCGGGGCCGATCCCGTGTTGCGCTCCGCCATTTGCGGTCTGACGTTCGACCATCCGCTGGGCTTGGCGGCTGGTTTCGACAAGGACGGCCGCCATGTGCGCGGCATGGCGGCGCTGGGCTTCGCCTACCTGGAGCTGGGCACCGTCACGCCGCTGGCGCAGCCGGGCAACGAGCGGCCCCGCCTGTTCCGCCTCAGCGCCGACGATGCGCTGATCAATCGGATGGGCTTCAACAACCAGGGCGCCGAGGAGCTGGCGCTGCGCCTCCGCAGGATGCGGCGTCCGGTGCCGCTGGGCGTCAACATCGGCAAGAATAAAATCACGCCCAACGAGGAGGCGACCGCCGACTACCTGCGCTGTTTCCGCCTGCTGGCGCCGCTGGCCGATTACGTCGTGGTCAACATCTCGTCGCCCAACACGCCGGGCCTGCGCGAGCTAAGCCGCCGCGAGCCGCTGGAGGCGCTGCTGAACGCCATCCAGGCCGAGCGGCGCCGGCTGGACAATCCGCCGCCGCTCTTTGTCAAGCTCTCGCCCGACGAGGACAGCGCCGGCCTCGACGCGGCGCTGGGGGCGGCGCTGGCTGCCGGCGCCGACGGGCTGATCGCCACCAACACGACCCTGGCGCGTCCCGGGCTGCGTTCCAGCGGGGCGGGCGAGGCTGGCGGGCTGAGCGGCGCCCCGCTGCGCGAGCGGGCCGACGCGGTCATGGCCTACCTGCGCCGCGCCACCGGCGGCGCGCTGCCGCTGATCGGCGTCGGCGGCATCAGCGACGGCGCCAGCGCCTATGAGCGGATCCGCGCCGGCGCCAGCCTGCTCCAGCTGTACACCGCCCTGATCTACCGCGGCCCGGCGATCGTGCCGGACACGCTGCGCGAGCTGGGGCGGCTGCTCCGACGCGATGGATTCAGCAGCGTCGCGGAGGCTGTCGGCAGCGGCGCGGAGCGCGGAGCGATGAGCTAGGGTATGCTTATTGCATGAATTCTTGCATAACATAACTTTATTGACGCTCCAAGCAAAGGCGTGTAAGATGCATGGCAGAAGCACCAAACGGCTTTGCTCTCGTCCGATCAACGGGCACATGCCTAGAAAGGTCGCCGTATGATTCGCGTGCAAGTTGATAGTATTCGCTTCAGTTTGCTGATGCAGCAGCGCATTGTCGTCCTCCGGGAGCAGAACAGCCGCCGCTATGTGACCATCTGGATTGGCCCGTTCGAGGCTGACGCGATCGCTCTGGCGCTCCAGGGCCACCAGCCCCCCCGGCCCATGACCCACGATCTGCTCTTTTCCACCATCACCGCCCTCCATGGCAGCATCAAGCAGATCGTTGTCAACGATTTTCACGACGGGACGTTCTACGCCCGCATCCATATCGACCACGAGGGCCGCTCGCTGGAGCTTGATTCGCGCTCAAGCGACGCCATCGCCCTCGCCGTCCGCGCCGAAGTGCCGATCTTCGTCGCCGATCACGTGATGGATCAGGTCGGCCAGATCATGGACGACCAGGAGGAGACCGACGAGCTGCCGGCGCCCAGCGGCCAGGTCGAGGCCGAGGCCGCGCCCACCGCCGACGACGAAAGCCTCTCGATCTTCCGCAATTTCCTCGACGCGCTCGACGTCGATCCCAACAGCGACAAGTAGCCGCGTTCCGCAACCCCACGCATAACGCCCCGGCGATCTTCGCCGGGGCGTTGCTTATCCCCACTCATCCATGGGTTATCCCCAATTGTGGCCCGCCGCGCCTGCTTATCCCCAGCCCGAATCATCAAAACGCTTGACACTTGATAGATATCCACAAATCATCCCAAGGTGTGGATATCTATATCTAGTGCGGCATAGCAGAGACGAAGCGCCACATTTAGGTTCCTAGCACACATGAGCGATGTTTCTTTGATCAACCTTATCCCCAAAATGTGGATAAAACCTCGCCGGCTGTGGATAACTCTGGCAATCTGTGGATAAGCCATGGGGCAAACTGTCGATAACATGTTGAGCTTGTGCCGCCCTGCACAAGCTTCGGCGCAGAACATGGGATAGTGCGGAAAACCGTCCCATGGATGTCCCCAGCGGAATCATGCCATTTCCGTGCCATGATTCGCGCGTCACCCACAAATCCACAGCCCCTACTCATGACTATGATTCTTTTAACTTTAAAATAAAGAGACATGGGGATTATCCCCACGGCGATTGATCAGCCAATCAGACTATCAGGATTGATTGATTGATCAGGTAACGTAACCGCTTATGGAAAAAGGATGCAAAACATGGTTGCTTGAAGGCCAATTCTCTACCGCGAAGCGTCATCTTGTGATACGATAGTAGCGCAAGAGCCCATCCACAACCGACGGGGGATGCTATGTCTGACGACACCCGAACTCCAATCCGTGTGCTGATCGCCGAGGATAATGACCTGGTGGCGCTCACCCTGGAAGAACACCTTTCTGATTTGGGATTGCACATTGTTGGTGTCGCCCAAACCGGAATGCAAGCGCTTGAAATGGCGCAGCGTCTCCAGCCGGATCTGGCCATCCTGGACATCAAGCTGCCGGAGTTGGATGGCACCGAAGTCGCCCAGCGGATTTACGAGGACCGCCCGCTGCCGATCATCATGGTGACCGCCTTCACCGACCGCGAGACCATCCGCAAAGCCGAGCGGGCGGGGGCGCTGGGCTACCTGGTCAAGCCGGTCCATGCCGACTCGCTCGGGCCGGCGATCGACATCGCCATGGCGCGCTTCGCCGAGATCAAGGCCCTGCGCCAGGAAGTCGACGCGCTCCACGAGTCGCTGGAGGCCCGCAAAGTTGTCGAGCGCGCCAAGGGCATCCTGATGCAGCGCCTCAACATCAGCGAGCACGATGCCTACGAGCGACTGCGCCAGCGCGCCCGCGAAAAGCGGACCAAGATCAAAGATATCGCCCAGACGATCATCGACGCCGAGGCGCTGCTTTCCTAGTTGACTCATCGCTGAGGCCGTGGTACACTCCGCTCCAGTCATTCTTAGGATTATTGATCAACATGCATAACAACGTCAGCGACAACCGCAAACTCTACTGCGCCAACAGCTTTTATTACTTTAGCTGCCAGTATTGGTTGTCGCTGCACGCGAAGGATTAGGACTGCCTAATCAGAAACCCTTCGGCGCGGAGCGACAAGCTCCGCGCCTTTTTGTTGTAACCGGAGGTTTCCATGCTGGCTTGTCGAGGCGTTCGCGGTGCGACGGTGGCGGAAGACAACACCCGTGAGGCGATCCTGGAGGCGACCCGCGAGCTGCTGCTGGCGCTGGTCCAGGGCAACGATATGGAGCTGGAGGACATCGGCTGCGTCTTTTTCACCACCACTCCCGATCTCACGGCGGAGTTCCCCGCGCTGGCCGCCCGGCAGCTCGGCTGGACCGACCTGGCGATGCTCTGCGGGCACGAGATCGACGTGCCGGGCAGCCTCCGGCGCTGCATCCGGGTGCTGGTGCTGTGGAACACGGCCCGCAGCGCCCGCGAAATCACCCACTGCTATCTGGGCGAGGCCGCCCGCCTGCGCCCCGAGCGCACGGCGGCGCCGCTGCCCTCGGGCTGGACGCCGGCCTGATCGCCGGCCGACCGCGACGGGTTCTGGGCGACGGCGCCCGCGCAGCCACGAGGGCTGGGGCTTGATGATTGTCTGATCGAATGCGCAAGGAGCGAAACCATGATCGTGATTATGAAACCGCACGCTGACGCGGCGGACCTGGCGGCGGTGTTGGAGCGGTTGGCCGAGCATAGCCTCAAGGGCCACCTGTCGGAGGGCGACGAGCGGGCGGTGATCGGCGTCGTGGGCGCCAAAATCCCGGAGGGGCTGGGCGAGCAGCTCCAGTCGATGAGCGGCGTGCAGGGCACGGTGCGCATCACCAAGCCCTACAAGCTGGCCGGCCGCGACTTCCAGCCCAACGACACGGTGATCCGCCTCGCCACCGGCCTGGAGATCGGCGGCGGAGCGCCGGTCGTGATGGCCGGCCCTTGTTCGGTCGAGAGCGAATCCCAGCTGCTTTCGACGGCGCGGGCGGTGGCGGAGGCCGGCGCCCACATCCTGCGCGGCGGCGCCTTCAAGCCGCGCACCTCGCCCTACGCCTTCCGCGGGTTGGGCGAGGAAGGCCTCAAGCTGCTGGCGCTGGCCCGCGAGGAGACCGGCCTGCCCTTCATCACCGAGGCGCTGAATATCCGCGACGTGGATTTGGTGGCGCGCTACGCCGATATCATCCAGATCGGCGCCCGCAACATGCAGAACTTCGCCCTGCTTGAGGAGGCGGGCCAGACCGGCCGGCCGATCATGGTCAAGCGCGGCCCGTCGGCGACGATCGAGGAGTGGCTGCTGGCCGCCGAGTACGTGCTGGCGACCGGCAACCGCCAGGTGATTTTGTGCGAGCGCGGCATCCGCACGTTCGAGACCGCGACCCGCAACACGTTGGACTTGAACGCGGTGGCGGTGGCCAAGCGCCGCTCGCATCTGCCGGTGATCGCCGATCCGAGCCACGGCACTGGCAAATGGTACCTGGTGCCGCCGCTGGCGCTGGCCGGGCTGGCAGCAGGCGCCGACGGCCTTCAGATCGAAGTCCACCACGACCCTGATCGCGCCCACTCCGACGGCCCGCAATCCCTGACCCACGAGCGCTTCGCGGCGCTGATGGAGCAGGTTCGCGCGCTCCAAACGGCGCTCCAGAACAGTCCGGCAGTTTTGACATAATCATCCCTTTGCGCTACCATAAACGGCGGCGGGAGTTTTTGAGGAAGCGCCGCTCCCGTCGCCGGAGGAAATTCATGCAGCAGCAACTCGAGCTCTTTCTGACCTATCTCGCGGTGGAGCGAGGGCTTTCCAGCAACACCACAGCCGCCTATCGCACCGACCTTGAGCAGTTTCTCCAGTTCATTGAGGGCCGGCAATTGCCCAGCTGGGATCAGGTCCGCCGCGACGACCTGATCGCGTTTCTGATCTATCTGAAAGAGAAGCGCTACGCCACCTCGACCGTCGCGCGCCGGACGGCGGCGATCAAATCCTTTTTCGAATATCTGATCGGCGAGAACGTGGTGGCGACGGATCCCACCGAGCACCTGGACTCGCCCAAGGTTGATCGCTTCCTCCCCAAGGCGATCAGCGTCAACCAAATCGATGAGCTGCTGGAGCTGCCCCTCACCGCCACCGGCCCCGAGGCGCTGCGCGACAAGGCGATGCTGGAGCTGCTGTACGCCACCGGCATGCGGGTCAGCGAGCTGGTCGCCCTCAACCGCGACGATGTCGATCTCAACGCCAACCACGTGCGCTGCCTGGGCAAAGGCAACAAGGAGCGCATGCTGCCCGTCGGCGGCACCGCCGTCACGGCGATGGAGGAGTATTTCGACATGGGCCGCTCGCGCCTGGAGCGCGGCACCGGCGAAAAGGCCCTGTTCCTCAATCACCGCGGCAAGCGCCTGACCCGCCAGGGCTTCTGGCTGATCCTCAAGGGCTACGCCGAGCAGCTCGGCCTGCACGACCTGACGCCGCACACGCTGCGCCACTCGTTCGCCACCCACATGCTCAACAACGGCGCCGATCTGCGCGCGGTCCAGGAGCTGCTCGGCCACGCCAGCATCTCCACCACCCAGATCTACACCCAGGTCAGCACCGATCGGCTGCACCGGGTCTACGACCAGGCCCACCCGCGGGCGCGCGTCGCCCACGACGGCGACGGCGATGTCGGCCACTCGGAGCTTGCCGCCCACGTCGCCTGATGCTATAATCGGCGCTAATTGAAACGGCGATGACCCGTAGGAGTACCTGCCGGACAATCATCAGCGAGCTGGCGGCGGTGCGAGGCCAGCGATCACGGCGGCAGGGAAGGGCGACGGCGAGCCATGCGAACACAAGGGCCTCAGGCGCATCTGCGCCCGGGGAACTGGGGTGGAACCGCGGGAAACAACCCGTCCCCAGACAGTTTAGGCTGTCTGGGGCTTTTTCATGCCCCGGCGGCCCCAGGAGGTTGATATGCCCGCAAAAACCATGGACGAGCTGGTGTCGCTGTGCAAGCGCCGGGGCTTCATTTTCCCCGGCTCCGATATCTACGGCGGCCTCCAGGGCACGTACGACTACGGCCCGCTGGGCGTGGAGCTGAAAAACAATCTCAAGGCCGCCTGGTGGCGCGCCAATGTCTATGAGCGCGACGATGTCGAAGGCCTTGACGCCTCCATCCTCACCCATCGGCTCGTCTTGCGCCACTCCGGCCACGAGGCGACGTTCACCGACCCGATGGTCGATTGCCGCAACTGCAAGAGCCGCTGGCGCGCCGACCACGTCAAGAACGGCAGGTGCGAGAAGTGCGGCTCCAACGACCTGACCGAGCCGCGCCCGTTCAATATGATGTTCAAAACCACGGTCGGCCCGGTCGCCGACGATGACTCCTACGCCTATCTGCGGCCCGAGACGGCCCAGGGCATCTTCGCCAACTTCAAGAATATCGTCGACTCGACCTCGCGCCGCCTGCCCTTCGGCGTGGCCCAGATCGGCAAGGCGTTTCGCAACGAGATCACGCCGCGCAACTTCATTTTCCGCGTCCGCGAGTTCGAGCAGATGGAGATCGAGTATTTTGTCACGCCCGGCTCGGACGACGATTGGCACGCCCGCTGGGTCGAGCAGCGCCTGGAGTGGTGGCGCGAGCAGGGCCTGACCAGCGACAATCTCCAGGCCTATCACCAGGCCGCCGACGAGCTGGCCCACTACGCCAAGGCGACCGTCGATATCCTCTACCGCTTCCCCCACGGCCTGGAGGAGCTGGAGGGCATCGCCAACCGCACCGATTTCGATCTCGGCTCGCACACCCGCGCCCAGGCCGACTACGGCCTGACGGCGACGGTCCAGCCCAACGAGGACAGCACCGCCAAGCTGGTCATCCCCCACCCGGAGACCAACAAGCCGATCATCCCCTTTGTGATCGAGCCGTCGGCGGGCGTGGATCGCGGCGTGCTGGCCGTGCTGACCGAGGCCTACACCGAGGAGACGCTGGAGAACGGCTCGACGCGCATCGTGCTCAAGCTCAAGCCACATCTGGCGCCGATCAAGGTCGCGGTGCTGCCGCTGGCCCGCAACAAGCCCGAGATTGTCGAGAAGGCCAAAGAGATCAAGCGCGATCTCCAGGCCCTCGGCTTCGGCCGGATTTTCTACGAGGACACCGGCAACATCGGCAAGGGCTACCGCCGCCACGACGAGGTCGGCACGCCCTTCTGCGTGACGGTCGACTTCGACACGCTCGGCCGCGGCGATGATCCGTCGCTCACCGACACGGTGACGGTCCGCGACCGCGACACGCTCAAGCAGGACCGGGTGCCGATCGGCGAGCTGGCAGCCTACGTCCGCGAGCGGCTGCGCTAGGTTTCCGGGCGGCGGGGAAGATCATCTTCCCCGCCGTTTCCCCCGCCTCCCGGCGTCTTGCAAAGCGCGGCGCGCTCCGCCATAATGCCAGCGACCCGAATGCGCGAGTCCCCGGAGGAATGGCGATGCTTGCTCCCAATACGGTGTTGCAGAACCGGTATGTGATCGTGCGCCAGATCGGCGAAGGCGGCTTTGGCGCGGTGTACGAGGCCCAGGACCAGCGGCTGCGCAACACGGTGGCGCTCAAGCAGCTGCTGTTCGACGACGAGCGCCTGGCCAAGATTTTCCAGCGCGAGGCCCAGCTGCTGGCCAGCCTGTCGCATCCCGCGCTGCCCCGGGTGATCGATCATTTCGCCGAGGGCGACGGCCAGTACCTGGTGATGGACTATGTCGCCGGCGAGGATCTGGCGGCGACGCTGCAACGGCGCGGCGGGGCGCTGCCGCTGGCCGACGCGCTGCGCTGGACCCGCCAGCTGCTGGAGGTCGTCGGCTACCTCCACGAGTGCGATCCGCCGGTCCTGCACCGCGACATCAAGCCCGCCAACATCAAAATCAACGGCAAAGGCAATCTGCTGTTGCTGGATTTCGGCCTCGCCAAAGGCACGGTCGCCACCCAGATCGATCCCGGGCTGACCAGCGTGCGGGGCTACACGCCGAAATACGCGCCGCCGGAGCAGATCCAGGGCGACGGCACCAGCCAGCGCAGCGACCTCTACAGCATCGCCTCGACCGCCTATCACCTGCTGACCGGCCAGCCGCCCGCCGACGCGATCCGGCGAGCCACGGCGCTCGCCAGCCAGAAGCCCGATCCGCTGGAGCCGCCACGCGCCCTCAATCCCGAAATTCCGACCGCAGTCAATGACGCGCTGGTCCGCGCCCTGGCGATCGATCCGCAAAACCGGCCGCCGAGCGCCGCCGACATGCTTGCGGCGCTCGATGGCGCGGCTGTGGCCGAGCCGCCCGCTGCCGCCGCCCAGCCGGTGCCAACCAAGGTCCTGCGCCGCCGGCCCGGCAAGGCCTGGTGGGCGCTGGGCGGCGCGGCGCTGCTGGCGATTGTCGCGGCGGCGCTGTTCGCGAGCGGGATCCTGCGGCCGGAATCCGCTGCGCAAACGCCCGCCGCGCCTGCCGTCGCCGGTAAAGTGACCATCTGGCACGCCTATTACACCGGCAACACGGCGCAGCCGGGCCTTGACGAGATGATCGAGCGGGCGCGCCAGCAATTCCCCCAGGTGACGATCGAGGTCGAGGCGGTGCCGTTCGGCGAGGTCTTCCAGCGCTTCGAGAGCGATGCGCTAATCGGCCAGGGGCCGGACCTGCTGCTGGTCGTCAACGAGCGGCTGGGCGACCTGGCCCGGCGCGGCCTGCTGCTGCCGCTTGACGAGGGCGTCGCCGGCCGGCTGCCCGAGGCGGCCGCCAACGCCAGCGAGGGCATGCGGGTCGACGGCAAGCTCTACGGCGTGCCCGAAGCCTACAAGGCGGCGGCGCTCTACTACAATCCCGCGACGGTTCCGTCGCCGCCGGTGAGCACCGACGCGCTGCTGGCCGATCTCGCAGCCGGCAAGAAGCTGGCCGTTGACAAGAATGTCTATTTCAGCTACGGCTTTTTGCAGGGCTTCGGCGCCAAGCTGTTCAACCCCGACAACACCTGCGCCGCTACGATCGGCGGCCCGCAGACCTTGCAGTACCTGGAAAACCTGCGCGACGCCGGCGCTGTGTTCGCGGCGGATGGCGCCGAGGCCGACGCGCTGTTCAAATCCGGCCAGGCCGATATGATTATCAATGGCCCGTGGGCGCTGGTTGATTACCGCGAATCCCTGGGGGCCGACAAGATCGGCGTGGCGCCGCTGCCGGCCGGGCCGCGCGGCAACGCCGGGCCGCTCACCGACATCAACGGCTTTGTGATCAACGCCAAGAGCAAAAACCCCGCCGGCGCGCTGGAGCTGGCGCTGTTCCTTGCCTCGCCCGAGGCCCAGTCCGTCTACGCCGCCAAGGACGGACACATCCCCGTCGCGCTTGGCGCCCAGATCGACGATCCGGCGCTCAAAGCGCTGGTGCGCGCCGCCCAGTCCGGCGTGCCGCGTCCGCAGGCCGCAGAGTTCAATCAGTTCTGGGATCCGTTCAATCAGGCGATGGGAGATGTGCTGGATCGGGGCGTCGCGCCGGAGCAGGCGGTGGCGGCGGCCTGCGAAACGCTGGACCGCAACAACAATAAGCGCTAGAGCAGGCTGACGGGATCCACGTCGACCGTCCAGCCGGGCGGGACGGCGAATCCGTCCAGCAGCAGCAGCGGGTCGGGCAGCCGGACCAGGATATGCCAGCGGAAGCGGTCGCGCAGCTTTTGCAGGAAAGCCGGCGCCGGCCCGATGATCGCCCAATCCTTGGCGTTGCGCGACTCCAGCGTGCCGCGGATCTGGGCGTCAAGCTCCAGCGAGACCCGCTCGGCGGTCTGGTTGGAGCTTGATTGCGTGACGAAGCGGATCAGCCTGCTGAACGGCGGGTAGTGCGTGGCGCGGCGGAAGGCGATCTCCTCGCGGTAGAACTGCTCGTAGTTGTGGGCGGCGGCGGCCTGGATCGCGTAGTGCTCGGGCGTGTAGGTCTGGACGATCACCGTGCCGCCGGCGGAGCGCCTGCCGGCGCGGCCCGCCACCTGGGCCAGCAGCTGGAACGTCCGCTCGCCGGAGCGGAAATCGGGCAGGTTGAGCGCGGTGTCGGCGGTGATCACGCCGACCATCGTCACCAGCGGCAGATCGAGGCCCTTGGCGACCATTTGGGTGCCGACCAGCACATCGGCCTCGTGGCGCAGGAACTGGTCGAGCAGCGCCTCGTGGCTGCCCTTGCGCCCGGTGACGTCGCGGTCCCAGCGCATGATCCGGGCCTCGGGAAACATCGCCTGGGTCTCCTCGACGACCCGCTGCGTGCCGACGCCGAAATCGCGGATGCGCGGGCTGAAGCACTCCGGGCAGTTGCGCGGCATCAGCGTGACGTGGCCGCAGTAGTGGCAGCGCAGCGTGTTGTAGGGCTCCTGGCCTTCGAGGCCGTGGACCGCCAGCGACACGGCGCAGCGCGGGCAGCCGATCGTGTGGCCGCAGTCGCGGCACATCACGAACGAGGCCAGGCCGCGCCGGTTGAGGAACAGAATCGCCTGCTCGCGGGCCTCCAGGGTTTTGGCGACGGCGGCCTGGAGCGGCCGGCTGAAGATCGAGCGCACGCCGGCCCGCAGCTCGACGCGCATATCGACCACCCGCACCGGCGGCAGCGGGATCGCCTCGGCCTTGGTGACCCCGCCGACCGTGCGGCGGCCCACGCGCTCTTTCAGCTCGATGGTCTCGATCTGGCCCAGATGGGCCGCGTAGGCGGTTTCCAGCGCCGGCGTGGCGCTGCCGAGGATCGTCACGCCGCCGACCAGCTCGCCCAGCCTGAGCGCCAGGTCGCGGGCGTGGTAGAACGGCGTAGCCTCGTGCTTGAACGACGGCTCGTGCTCCTCGTCGACAATGATGAGCTTGATCTGCGGCAGCGGGGCGAAGATCGAAGATCGCGAGCCGATCGCGACCTGGGCGTCGCCGCGGCGCAGGCGGCGCCACTCGTCGTAGCGCTCGCCGAGGCTCAATCCGCTGTGGAGCACGGCGATCTGGCCGGGGAAGCGGGCGGCGAAGCGGCGGACCAGCTGGGCGGTCAGGGCGATCTCGGGCACCAGCACCAGGGCCTGGCCGCCGGCCCGCAGCGTCCTGCCGATCGCCCGCAGGTACAGCTCGGTTTTGCCGGAGCCGGTCACGCCGTGCAGCAGCAGCGGCCGGTGGCGGTTCATGCGGGCGGCGGCGTCCTGGGCGGCGGTGATCGCGCGCCAGGCCCGCTCCTGCTCCAGCGTCAGCTCGGGCGGATGCTCGCGGGGCGGCATGCGGCCGAGCAGCGGATCGCGCCGCACCTCGACCTGCTCGATCTCGATGAAGCCGCGCTCGGCTAGGTTGCGCAGCGCCGCCAGCGAGGCGCCGACGTCGCGCAGCTCGGGCAGCAGCACGCGCTCGCCGTCGGCATGCTGCTCGACAATCGCCTGGAACACCGCCAGCAGGCGCGGGGCGCGGGCCTGCTGAAGCGCCTCCATGGCGGCGGGCACGTCGGCGGCGGCCGGCACGGCGCTCCACTCGCGCTTGGGCTGGACCGCCGGCCGCGTGATGTGGCTGCCGGGCTCGATCAGGCCGCTGGCGTGCAGCTCGCTGTAGATGCGGCGCAGATCGGCGTCGGAGCCGCGCAGGTCGGCGCGCAGCTCGGCTTCGGTCTGCTCGCCGGAGCGGCGCAGATGATAGAGGACGGCGCGCTCGCGGCTGTCCAGCGCGCCCAGGTCGATCTCCTGGCCCTGCGCGCTGACGCGCCAGGTGCGCTCCAGCTCCTGCTTGACGCCCGGCGGCAGCACCAGCTCCAGCGCCTCCCACAAGCGGACGGCGGCGTTGCGGCTGAACCACTGGGCCAGCCGGAGCTGCGGCTGCGGCACGATCGCCTCGGGATCGGCGATGTCGATCAGATCGCGGATGGCCATGCCCGCCGGCCGCTCCTCGCTGATCGACAGCACCATGCCCTGCACCCGCCGCGCCCCCAGCGGCGCCCACACCAGCGCCCCAACCTGGACTAGGCTGAGGGCGGGCGGCACGCGGTAGGTCAGCGTGGCGTTGGGATCGTCGGCGAGATAGGCGCGCAGCGCTATCTGAGCGTAGCGGTTCGGCATAGGATGAGTTTAGCACATCTGTTGGCGGCGCGGGCAATCAGGGGACTGGGGGCAGGGATCAGGGATGAGGGGTCAGGGGTCAGGGGTCAGGGCCGGCGGCGCGGCTTGGTGCTTGGACACAAAGGCCAAGCGCCGCCCGAAGTTTGCAGGGATTGGAATGAAGGGGAGGAAACACGCCTCGTT
>DASWWB010000154.1:0-9046 GCA_036406115.1 Herpetosiphonaceae bacterium | reverse complement strand
GGGACGCAATTTTAGCCCAGAGTTTTTGGTGATGATGCACACAGTCTTCTCAATCCCCACGACGGATTCCGACCAGGCGGCGCGCGGCGTGCTGCTCAAGGGGGCGGCGCTGCTGGCGGCGCTGGGCGGCGCGCTGTTCCTGGCCTACAGCCTGGTCTCCGCCACCGCCAGCGGCCAATATCTGACGGCGCTCTCGGTGCTGTCGGCGGTCTCGCTGGCCACGTTCGCCATGGCCCACTTGGGGTATGTGCGTAGCGGGGGCGTGACGCTGGCCGTCGCCCAGCTGCTCTTTCTGACCTTCTTCGGCAGCAGCGCCGAAGACCTCCTGACCGGGCCGAACGGCGCGGTCTATATTTTGCCAGTGATGATCACGGGCATGGTCGTCGGGGCGCGGGCGGTGCTGCCGGTGGCCGCGCTCGCCAGCTTGCTGGTCGTCAGCGTGCCGCTGCTGCGCGGGGCGGCCTGGGACGCGCGGGCGGCGGTGACGCCGTTCGTGCTGCTGCTGGCCGGCGGGCTGCTCTGGCTGATCATCAGCTTGATGGAGCGCTCGCTGCGCACATCGCGCCAGCAAACGCTGGCCGCCGAGGCCGATCGGGCCGCCCTGGCGGCGCGCGAATCCTCGCTGCAATCGGCCAACGCCGGCCTCCTCGCCGCCAACGATCAATTGGAGGCGCTGGTCAGCTTGGTGCGCCAGCTGGAGACGCCGGTCATCCCGCTGCTCGACGGCGTGCTGGTGGCGCCGCTGGTCGGCAATCTCGACTCGCGGCGGATCGATGAGGTCGCGGCGGCGGTGCTGGGCCAGGTCCACCAGCAGCGGGCGCAGACCGTCATCATCGATATCACCGGCATCCCGGTGATGGACACCCAGTCGGTTCAGGCGCTCAACCAGCTGGCCCAGGCGGTGCGGCTGCTGGGCGCCGAGGTGATTCTGACCGGCATCAACGCCGAAGTCGCCCAGACAGTCAGCCAGCTGGGCCTGCGGCTGCCGAACATCCACACCGCCGGGCGGCTGCAAGACGGGGTGGCGGCGGTGCTGGCCCGGGCTGCCGCCCGCCGTCCCGAAGCGCTGTCATAAGAGGGAGCGAGCCATGACGCGGTTTCTGATGCATATTCCCGCCAAGGAGCCGATGGAAGCCGAGCGCGGCCGGCTGCTGAAGGTCGCCGCGCTGATCATCGGCCTGGGCGCCGCCTCGTATCTGCCGGTGAGCCAGCTGGCCGTCGGCAATATCCTCGGGGCGGTGATCGGCGTGCTCTGCCTGGCGGTGGTGGTGTTCGGCCTGGCCCACGTGGGCTACATCCAGCCCGGCGCGATGCTGCTCGGCGCCGGCCTGATGGCGGCGCTCTACATCACGTCGAGCCCGGTCGACGTCTCCGAGCGCATGCACGCGATCACCTACCTGATGCCGATCATGGTGATGGGGCTGGTGATCGGCAGCCGGGCCGTGCTGGCGTTCGGCGGGCTCTCGCTGCTGATGGTCGGCTCCATCCTGCTGACCAATCGGCTGGCGCTCAGCACGTGGTCGGTCAACAGCATCATTATCCTTTCGATCGGCACCGGCCTGCTCTGGCTGATCATGCGGCGCCTGGAGCAGCGCAACATCGCGCTCCAGACCAGCCTGCGCCACGAGCAGCAGCTGCTCCAGGACATGCGCGAGCGCAAGCGGACCGAGGAGGAGGCGATCCGGGCCAAGGCGCTGGCCGAGGCCGCCAACCAAGCCAAGAGCGAGTTCCTCTCGCGGATGAGCCACGAGCTGCGCACGCCGCTCAACGCGATCCTCGGCTACGCCCAGCTGCTCCAGATGCAGCCGCTCACCGAATTGCAGCAGAAAAACGTCGGCTCGATCCGCCAGGGCGGCCAGCACCTGCTGCGGCTGATCAACGACGTGCTTGACATCTCGCGGATCGAGATCGGCGAGCTGGCGTTTTCGATCGAGCCTGTCAATTTGAAGCAGCTGCACCAGGAGCTGCTGGACATCATCCAGCCCCTGGCCCAGGGCCGGCGGGTCACGATCATCGACGAAAGCGCCTCCTTCGCCGACGTCTTCGTGCTGGCCGACTACCACCGGCTCAAGCAGGTGTTGCTCAATCTGCTTTCCAACGCGATCAAATACAATCGCGAGGAGAGCGGCAAAGTCAAGCTGTCCGCCAGCTTCGAGGCCGACGATCGGGTGCGGGTCTCCGTCAGCGACACCGGCCACGGCATCTCGCAGGACAAGATCGACAGCCTGTTCACGCCCTTCACCCGGCTGGAGCCAGAGCGCACCGCGATCGAGGGGATCGGCCTGGGCCTGGCCCTTTCCAAACAGCTGGTCCAGACCATGGGCGGATCGATCGGCGTCGAGTCGATCCGCGGCGTCGGCTCGACCTTCTGGATTATTGTGCCGCGGGCGGAGGTCTCAGCGGCGGTTGAGGAGCGCGGTCATGGTGGCGTCTAGCTCGATCAGGTCCATCGGCTTGACCATGTAGCCGTCGCAGCCCACGTCGATCGCCCGCTGCTGATCGGCCTTCATGGCGTGGGCGGTCAGGGCCAGGACCGGGATGGCGCTGGTGGCCGGGTTGCTTTTGAGCTGCCTGGTCGTCTCCCAGCCGCTGAGAATCGGCATCGACATATCCATGATGATCAGGTCCGGCTGCTCGGCCGCGACCGATACCAGCGCCTCCTCGCCGTTGCTGGCGGTCAGCGTCTTGTAACCCTTCATCTCAAAGAATTGCAGCAGTAAATCGATGTTCATGGGATTGTCGTCGACGACGAGAATGGTTGTCATGGCGTGCCTCCATCAATCATCGGCCTGCTCCTCGCGCTGCTTCAGCTCCGTATTGAGCACCAGCATAGCACAAAGCTGGAACATCAGATCGATCCTGAAGGGCTGGTAGGCTTCTTTGCCGATCCAGGCCGTGCCGCTGACGGTGAACGGCTTGTAGTGATCGAGGAGCCAGTGGTAGGCCCGGCGCATCAGGTGCTGATTGACCTCGTGCAGGTCAAGGACGCGGTTGAGCGTGACGAGGGCGAGCGCCGCGTAGGCCGTGTCGGTCATCGTGGAGTGCGAGTCGCGGCCCCAGCCGCCGTCGGCCAGGTGGTAGGCGAGCAGCGCGTCGGCGGCGTTGGAGAGCGCGTCGCGGTAGGGCGAGTCGGCCAGCGCCAGCACCGCGTGATAGGTGTTGTAGACCCAGGAGGAGTGCCACTTGTCGCCCAGCCAGCGGCCGTCCGGCGCCTGCCGCTCGACGACGAACTGATAAAACGGCGCCACATCGATCGCCGTGCCGCTAAGCGCATGGATGGCGCGGGCGGTGAGCGACAGCGACGATTGCAGCTCGCCGGTGTAGGCCACGAAATGGCGGTTGCCGTGGTGGACGAACGTGCGCAGGATGGCGGGGTCGATCGGCTTGCCGGCGCTGCGCAGCGCGAAAATCGCCGCCGCAGTGTCGTCGCCGTCGGGCAGGAAATGATCGCTCATGCCGATGCCGGCTGGCGAGACCGCGCGCTCCAGGCTGGCGAGCTGCGGCTCGATCACGTCGGTCAGCTCGGGGCGGCCGAGCAGGCCGGCGGCGCCCAGCGCGTAGAGGGCGAAGGATTGCTCGAAGCGGCTGATGGGCCAGACCGTCGGCACGACGCCGGGAACGTCGCCGCACGAGCGGGCGGCTTGGCGCAAATAGTTCTCGGCGGCGGTCCGCTCGGCGGCGAGATCGTCGCGGTTGGCGGCGAGCCGCAGCCAGGCGGCGGTGGCTGCCGGGCTGTGGCCGACGCCGCCGGTCGCATCCAGCACCGCCGGGTCGGGCGCGGCGCCCCAGCCCTCCCAGGAGTGGATGGGCGGCGTCGCGGGCGCGATGCGCCGGGTGCGGATCAAGGCCTGCCGCTGCTGGCCGAGGTCGATCAGCGCCTGGTAGGGCCGGGCGGCCACGGGCAGCGCCGCCGCCGCCGCCTCCTCCAGCAGCCGGGGCAGCAGCAGCTCGACGCCCACCGGCAGCGTGGAGGGCAGCGCCGCCCACTGGCTCGCCTGGCGGCGGAGAAAGGCCGCGCCGGCGGCGATGGCTTTCTTGGTCGAGCTGCGGTTGTTGTGGTGCTGGAGCGCCAGGATTGCCGACAACGTCGGCACATCGCGGGTTTGCGGGGTGTCGGGATCGCCCCAGCCGCCGTCGCTCCGCTGCTGATCGAGCATCCAATCAACCGCCGGCCAGAGATTGCGGGGCGGAAAAAAGCGGGTGGCCTGGGCGGTGTCGTAGATCGATGGGCTGATGATGCCGCCGCGCTCGCCCAGCTGCTCGATCAGCAGGCGCAGATTGAAGATCAGGATATCGTCGATTCTCGTAATGATGGCGGATCCTCCTGCTGCTAGATCGATTGCCGCTATTGTACCAAACTGGACAGCGGCCATTCTTGAGCAGAACGCCAAAAATCGGCTATGATGGCGGCGCCGATCTTTTTTTGAGCAAGGAGTTCCGTATGGCGTTCCTCATCCCATCCCGGCAGGCCCGCCGCCCGCTGCGCCGGCTGGCGCTGCTCGCGCTGCTGGCCGCCCTCCTGGCCCCGGCCCTAGGCGCGGCGGCGCGGACCGGCGAGCCCGAGCATGTGTTTCTGCCCATGGTGTGGAAGAACTACCGGCCCGTCGCGCCCGGCCTGCCGATCGACCCCTACGCGACCCATCGCGGCGAAGGCACCTACTACGCCGCCACCGGCGCCGGCAACTGCTCGTTCCCTGCCCAGAGCGGCAGCCCGCTGTTGGTGGCGGCGATGAACAATCCTGACTACAACAGCGCGCTGTATTGCGGCGCCTTCGTCGAGGGCACCGGGCCGCTCGGCTCGGTCATCGTGCAGATCGTCGATCGCTGCCCTGAGTGCGCGGCGGGCGACCTCGATTTCAGCGTCGCCGCCTTTGACCGCATCGCCCGCCGCCAGGACGGCAGGGTGCCGATCAGCTGGCGGGTGGTCAGCCCGGCCCTGAGCGGCCCGATTCGCTATCACTTCAAAGAGGGCAGCCACCAGTGGTGGATGGGCGTTCAGATCCGCAACCATCGCAATCCCGTCTTCAAGTTCGAGTACCGCAATTCGGCTGGCAGCTTCGTGGCGGTTCCGCGCCAATCCTACAATTATTTTGTGATCGAAAACGCCGGCGTCGGCCCTTTCACCTTTCGCGTGACTGATTTCTACGGCAATGTCCTGACCGACAGCGGCATCCCGCTGCTCGCCGACAACTCGGCGCCCGGCGCGGCCCAGTTCCCGCCGCAGCAGTAGGTTTCGAAGAACGGCGGGCGCTGGCGACGGAGCCGCGCCCGCCGCCGGCAGGAGGCCCCAGATGCGAACCCGTGACGCCCAAACGGCCTTTGAGACGCTGCTGCGCGACTCGCGCTCGCCGCTGGATTCCCTGACGATCGACGCGGCGATCGAGATCATGGCGACGTTTTACACGACCGTTCCCTGCGACGATTGCACCCATCAGCAAAGCCAGGACATGCTGCTGTTCCAGTGGGGGACCTACGACTGGGGCGCGGGGCCTCATTTCGAGGCGAGCATCACCCGGCAGCTCATCCCGGATCCATCGCCGGAGGAGCTCGCGGCGGAGATCTGGGACAGCGCGATTTTCCAGCTTGCGGTCAAACACACCTATGCCCCGAATCCCGCGCTGGACGCCGTGGGCCGGGGCAGTTTCTGGCTGCCCGAGCCGGGGGATCTGCCGGAGTTCCTGGCGTCTTGCCAGGCCCAGATAGAGTGCTTCGCGCCCCATCTCGCGGGGCAGCCCGAGGTGTCGCTCTCATTCAATGACGTGGAGTAGGGGCTGCGGGCAAAGAGGGGCGGGCGCCGCTGTGGGCGGAATTCATACCCATGGCGCAGCCGGCGGATGGCGCTGATGGCGCGCCGCCCGCCGGCCAAATCGCCCGCTTACCCGGGCAGCGCGCGGTCGAACAGCAGGCCGTCGAACGCCAGCTCGCGGGCGGCGCCGTTGTCGGCGAGCTCCACGGTCAGCAGGCGCCGCTCGGAGTTGTAGACCGCGCCGGCGGGCGGCGACCCGGCGAGTCCGGCCACGCCATGGATCCGCAGCAGCAGGCGGCGGGCCGGCGGCTGGAACGCTCCTTCGCGGGCTGACTGGCTGAGCAGCAGCGCGCTGCCCGCCCGCTCGACGCGATAGGTTGTGGCGCAGAACGCGCCCTGTTCGTGCTCGAAGCTGGCGCCGTCGTCCTCGTACAGCGTGAAGGCGCCGGTGCCGGGATACACATCCAAGGTGACATAATCATTGGATTGGCTAACTGTAGATTGGGCGATCTGGGCGCCGGGGATCAGCGAGCCGGCCCGCACGAACAGCGGCATGCGCTCCAGCGGCGCCGCGACCATCATCTTGGCCGGCCCCAGGCACACCGCGCCGCTCCACCAATCGTACCAGGCGCCGGCGGGCAGATAGACCTCGCGCTCCTCGGCGCCGGGCTGGTAGACAGGCGCCGCCAGGATCGCCGGGCCGAGCATGGCCTGGTCCTCAAGCCGATAGGTCGCCGGGTCGTCGGGAAACTCGTAGCAGAGCGGGCGCAGGATGGGCGCGCCGCGCCGCGAGGCTTCCCAGAACAGCGTGTAGAGGTAGGGCAGCAGCTGGTAGCGCAGCCCCAGGTACTCGCGGCAGATCGCCTCGACGCGCGGGCCGAAGACCCACGGCTCGTGGGGTGAGGTCTCGGTGTGGGAGTGGCCGCGGCAGAACGGCATCAGGATGCCGAACTGCATCCAGCGCGCGAACAGCTCGCCGCTGGCGTTGTCGAAGAAGCCGCCGATGTCGGTGCCGGCGAACGGCGCGCCCGAAAGTCCCATGTTGAGCAGCTGCGGGATCGCCAGCGCCAGATACTCCCAGGCCGACGTGTTGTCGCCCATCCAGCAGGCGCTCCAGCGCTGGATGCCGGCGAAGCCCGAGCGCGTCAGCACGAACGGGCGGGCGCCGAGCTGGCGGCGCAGCCCTTCGTACGAGGCCCTGGCCATGCCGGAGCCGTAGAGATTATGGACCTCGGCGTGGCTGGTGCGCTCGTCGGCGGCGCCCTGGACCGCGTCGAGATCGATCGTGTGCGGCTCGCCGCCGCCCTCGCTGAACGGCCGCTTGAAGACCGTCGGCTCGTTCATATCGTTCCAGATGCCGCTGGCGCCCGCCGCCACCAGCCGGCCCTGCATCTCGCCCCACCAGGCCCGCACCTCGGGCCGGGTGAAGTCGGGGAAGACGGAGTCATCGGGCCAGACATAGCCGTGGAAGACCTCGCCGTCGGCGCGGCGGATGAACATATCGCGTTCGAGGCCGTCCTGGTACACGGCGTAGGCAGGATCGGCCTTGACGCCGGGATCGACGATCGTCACCACCCGGAAGCCCTGGTCGCGCAGCTCGCTGATCAGCCCGGCGGGATCGGGGAAGCGCTCGCTGTTCCAGGTGAAATCGCGGTAGCCGTCCATATAATCGATATCAAGATGGATCACGTCGCAGGGCAGCTCGCGCCGGCGCAGCTCGGCGGCCAGCGAGCGGATCTCGTCAGCCGACGAGTAGCCCCAGCGGCTTTGGTGGTAGCCCAGCGCCCAGCGCGGCGGCAGCGGGGTGACGCCCAGGATGGCGGCGAAGCCCTCCAGGACCTCGGCCGGCGTCGGGCCGTAGCACAGATAGTAGTCAAGCTCGCCGCCGGCCGACGCCATGGTCCAGGCGTCGGGCGTCCCGGCGCCCATGTCGAAGCCGGAGCGCCAGCTGTTGTTGAAAAAAACGCCGTAGGCCAGCCCGGGCCGCAACGCGAGCAGCGTGGGGATGGCGATGTAGAGCGGATCGCTGGCCGGGCCGTAGCGATACTCGTCGGTGGCCCAGTTGACCAGCCGGCTGCCGCGCTTGTCGAGCCCGCCGGTTCGCTCGCCGAAGCCGTAGAAATGCTCGTCCTGCTCGATCCGCTTGGCGCCGCGCACGCCGCCGGCGCCCCAGGCCATGGGCGCGGCGTCGGCGCAGAATTCCAGCCCCCGGGCGTCGCGGAAGGCGATCCTGCCGGTTTCGCGGCTGATCTCGATCTCAAGCAGGCCGGTGCGGGCGATCAGGGCGCCGGCGGCGGCGCTCACCTCGGCCAGCGCGCCGGGAAAGGCCTCGTCGGGCGCCGCCGCCGCCCAAGAGCGGCGGGGAGCAAAGGCGCCGCCGGGGCCGAGCCGCACGCGGATGATTCGGTCGGTCAGCGCGGTGACTGCCACGCTGGCGGCGCCGAAGGCCAACGTTAGCGTGGCGCCGTCCTGCGCGTAGCCCGCGACCGGGCCGAGCTGGTGATAAACATGGCTGGCCCGGGCGTCGGCATGGGCCAGCCCGAGCTGCGAAAACGTGTCTGGCATGGGTTTGCGCTCCTGCCTACCCGGCGGCCTTGCTGGCGGCCGGCGGTCGCGCGGGGCCGGGTGCGGCGCCGGCGCGGCCTGCTGGATGGAGAATGGAGATGGGTGGCTGGCGGCGGAGCCGGTCCGCTCCGCCGCCGGCGCTTCGACCCAGGAGATTATGGCTGAGCGCAGTATAGGCGGCCGGGCGGCGCTTAGAGTTTAGATATAGTTTAAACTTCGGTCGCAGGGCGGTCCGGGCCGTTGACAGCATTTCCGCCGCCATGCTATCCTTGAAACGGTTCAATAAACGGCGCCCATCTCCCCTCTGCCGTCGCCGCCGCCGCGCTTTTCGCGGCTCAAGCGCGCCCGCGACGGTTTCCGGCGCTGCCTCATCCTTGCATGACGGAGCGATGACGATGCCTATGGCCTAAATCAGCAGCGATCTGAGACCACAGATTTGAAACGGTTCAACGCTTGAGCGCTTCCACCCGGGATGATTATGGCTCGTCACCCATGGAAGCACAGATGGTTGTCCGGGCGGGGCGCCGCTCCGCCGCGATGAAGCAAGACACCATGATTCAAGGGGGAACCGAAGCTATGAACTCACGACAGATTCACCGCTGGCTGTTGTCCGTCCTGCTCCTGGCCATGACCCTGAGCGCCTGCGGGGGCACCGCCGCCACCCCGGCGCCGGCAGCGACCGAGGCGCCTACGACCGCGCCCGCCGCCGCAGCGCCGACGGCCACGACCGCGCCC
>DASWWB010000153.1:0-3535 GCA_036406115.1 Herpetosiphonaceae bacterium | reverse complement strand
CGCCTACCTGGCCCAGCGCGCCGGGCCGCCGGCGCCGGCCGAGCCCTTCTCGCCGCTGTTCCGCACCCTCAGCGCGGCCCTCGACGCCGGCGTGATCGTCGTCAGCCAGGCGCGCATGGTCCGCTACTGCAACGCCACCGCCGCCCAGCTTTTCGGCATCCCGCCCGGCGACGCGCTCGACCATGGCGTCATCACCCTGCTGCGCGACTACCAGGCCGACACGATGATCGAACAGGCCATCCGCCTGCGCGACCCGCAGCAGATGACCCTGCGCCCCACGCTCTCCAATCGCACCATCCGCATCTGGTGCGAGCCGCTGGAGGACGGCGACCACGGCGCCCTGCTGATCGCCCGCGACCTGACCCAGCTCAACCAGCTGGAGCGCGCCCGCCGCGATCTGGTCGCCAATGTCTCCCACGAGCTGCGCACGCCGCTGGCCTCGCTCAAGCTGCTGGTCGAAACCCTCGCCACCAGCCCGCCGCCCGACCTGGCCCGGCGCATGCTCGGCCAGATGGACAGCGAGCTCGACGCCGTGATGCAGCTGGTCGACGAGCTGCACGAGCTGTCGCAGATCGAATCGGGGCGGCTGGTCTTGCAGATGCGCCGCACGCCGCCCGCAGATGTGGTGGAGCGCGCCCTCGCCCGCATCCAGCCCCAGGCCGAGCGCAAGGCGATCAACCTCTCGGCGGCGGTGCCGGCGGACCTGCCGCCCCTGCTGGTCGATCCCGACCGCATCAGCCAAGTGCTGCTCAACCTGCTCCACAACGCCGTCAAGTGGACCGACGCCGGCGGCGCGATCACGGTCACCGCCGGCGTGCGCCCGCGAGAGAGCCTGGCGCCCTACCTCCGGCCGGAGCAGGACGGGCGCGCCGCATGGGTGGCGATCAGCATCCAGGACACCGGCGCCGGCATCCCCGCCGAGGCCCTGCCGCGCATCTTCGAGCGCTTCTTCAAGGTCGACCGGGCGCGCACGCGCGGCGCCGGCGGCACCGGGCTGGGGCTGGCGATCGTCAAGCACCTGGTCGAGGGCCACGGCGGCGCGGTCTGGGCCGCCAGCACCGAGGGCCACGGCAGCACCTTCACCGTGGCGCTGCCGGCGGCGGAGTAGCCCCGCGCTTCTGGAAGATGAAAATATACTCGTGCTTGAAAATGTAGAAGCCGCCGACCAGCGCGCGGTAGCGCCACAGCTCCTGGCTGGTGCGCTTGGCGGCGGTGCCGTCGACGTTTTTGACCACGATGCTTTTGAGCGTGAAGCCAAGCCCCAGCACCTCATTCATCGCCTGGAAACCGAGCGGGATCCACTCGCCGCGGGCGTACTTGTCGCCGATCACCAGCACCAGGTAGCGCCCGCTGTCCAGCACCGCCGCCGCGTTTTCGATCACCCGCCGCAGCATGGCAAGGAACTCATCGACCGAGGCGGCGTTGGAGAGGTCGCCCGGCTGCTGGCTGAACTTGATGATATCGAAGTAGGGCGGGTGGGCGATCACCAGCTGGGCCGAGCGCCGGCCGTGGCGCTCCAGCAGGGCGCGGTAGTCGACCGCGGCGCTGTCGCCGTCCGCGATCTCGGCCACCACGCCGTGGCGGTTGGGCTCGGCGGCGATCAGCTCGCGGGCGCGCTCGGCGACCGCCTGTTGCAGCTCGACGCCCAGGACGTGGCGGCCGAGCCGCTGGCCCTCGATCAAGGTAGTGCCGGAGCCGGCGAAGGTGTCGATCACCCACTCGCCGCGCTTGGTGTAGCGGCGGATCATCTGGTTGGGGATCTGCGGGATGAAGTTGCCCCAGTAGCCGGCGGTGTGGACGCCCGAGCTGTCGCGGCGGTTGATCACCCACAGGCTGTCGGTCAGGACATCGTCGTAGGCCTTCCAGCGATTGAGATTGAAGTCGTTGTGCGGGCTGAAGCGCGGCTCCAGCAGCGCCTTGATCAGCCGGTCGACGTAGTAGCGGGCGCGCTCCAAGGTCTGGGCGGCGCCGATCTGATCCAGCTCGCCCAGGACATAGGCCGGCTCAAGCTCCAGGTCGGGCTCGTCGGCCGCCGCCTGGCCCCAGCCGGCGGCGACCTCGGCCCGCAGCAGGGCGGTGCCGGACTGGAGATCGGCCAGCTTCGGAGCGGCGGCGCTCAGCTCCTGGAGCCGCGCCGCCAGTCCGTCCGGCCCCGGCCAGCGCGGGGGGAGGCCGGCCGGCGACTCGATGTCGGGATCGTCAATCATCGCGCTTCTCCCATGCCGGGCGGCGGCCTCACTCCTGGGCCGGCCGGACCGGCCACTCAATCTGCCCGGCGACGCGCTTGCGCATCTCCTCGCTGTGCCAGTGGGCCAGCAGCTCCAGCGCCAGGTCGAGCCCCGCCGACACGCCTGCCGACGAGGCGACCTGGCCTTCGATCACCCAGCGCGTGCCCTCGACGACCTCGACGCCCGGCGTCTCGCGCAGCAGCTTGAAGGCCGAGGCGTGGGTCGTCGCCTTGCGGCCGTCCAGCACGCCGGCGGCGGCCAGGATCAGGGCGCCGGTGCAGACCGAGGCGACCCAGCCGCGGCCGGCGGTGCGCCGCACCAGATCGAGGATCGCCTCGTCCTCGCGGGCGTGCGTGCGCGCCCCCAGGCCGCCGGGCACGACCAGCATGTCGAGCGGCGGGGCGTGGGCGATGTCCAGGTCGGGCAAGATGCGCAGGCCGTAGCGGCCCTGCACCTGGCCGGGCTGGGGCGCGATCAGCATCGGGCGGAAATCGGCGCCCAGCCGCACCGCCATGCCGAACACCTCCCACGGCCCGACGAAATCCAGCTCCTCCACGTCATCGAAAACCAGCACCCCAAGATTGCGCGCCATGGCATCGCCCTCGCTACCAGACAATATCAAACGACCACTCCTGGCCGGTCGGCTGCTCCCAGGCCGGCTCCACATGGTCGACGTGGGCGTGGATCGGCCCGCTGTAGCACCAGCTGACCATCCGCTGCACGCCGGCCTGCGAGCCCTCGAACACCGCCTCCACCGAGCCGTCGGCCAGGTTCTTGACCCAGCCGCCGACCCCGACCGCCCGCGCCTGGTCGCGGCAGGCCGCGCGGAAATTCACCCCCTGCACCTTGCCGGTGACAATCACGCGGGCTCGCACTTTGTCCATAGGTCTCCTCCCAAGCTAGCTAGCAGCCGTCAGTCGTCAGTCGTCAGGGTGGATTCAGCTGGCAGTCGTCAGTCGTCAGGGGCTGACGGATTGAGCGGAGCCGGCACCCATTCCGCCAGCCCTTGGAAGCGCCAGCCAGCCATGACAAATGAAGCCCGCCGACTGACGACTGCCAGCTGACGACTCCTTCTACTTGCCAATGCAAAAGCGGCTGAAAATCATATCGAGCACATCCTCGCCGACGGTCTCGCCGGTGATCTCGCCCAGCGCGCTGACGGCATCGGTCAGATCGACCGCCACCAGATCGACCGGCAGGCCCGCCCCGAGGCCGGCGATCGCGGCGTCCAGTCCGTCGGCGGCCCGACGCAGCGCGTCGCGGTGGCGCGGGTTGGTGACAAGCCGGGCGTCGCTGAGCGGCCGGCC
>DASWWB010000152.1:0-1936 GCA_036406115.1 Herpetosiphonaceae bacterium | reverse complement strand
CGAAACCTTCGAGTCCATCACCGGCGCAGGCGCGACCCGCGCCCACGGCCGCGCCTACGCCGGCCGGACCCTGGTCTACGAGGATTGCCTGCGCGATAGCCGGCTGTCGATCGGCCCGGCGCTGCTCGACGCGCTGGCCGGCCCGCTGGAATTGCTGATGCTGAGCGCCCGCTGGTTCACCGACGAGATCGCTCGCGGCTACCGCGCAGCCTTCGCCGACCTGTTCGAGCAGCTGGCCGACGGCGGCGACCGGGTCGATCTGCTCGCCTTCGCCGCCAAAGCGACGCCGCTGCTGCGGCGCGAGGACTCCGCGCCGGTCGTCGCGGCGACGGCTGGGTTTCAGGCGCGCTGGGCCGAGGCGCTGGCGCTCCCGGACGATCAGCGCACGTGTGCCTATCGCGCCGCCGAATTGCGCGCGCGGATCGCCGGGCTGTTCGCCGCCGAGCATGCCGGCTGGCCCGCCGCCCGCTACCTGGCGCCCGATGTGCTCGTCTGCGCCGGCGGCAGCCAGCCCGGCAGCGTGCGCGACGACGAGTTTCTGCTGGCGTTGGGCGAGCTGCACCTGTACAACACGCTGGCCATCTCTTGCCTGATGGCCCAAAGCCCGCCGGGCGCGGCGGCGGAGCTGGCGGCGTTCCTGCCCTGCCAGAGCGTGCTGCCGGTGACCCAGGCCGAGCACACGGTGCAGCGAACCGCGCCGGTGTCGCTGGCGCCTGGTGATTATGTCTGCGTGGCGACCGACACGCCGAGCGGGCAGCCGGCGGAGCGCACGCTGCTGCTGGCCGAGCTGGAGGTCGTCAACGCCGGCGGCGAGCTGGTGGTGCGGACCCGGGACGGCAGGCAGATCGGCGATCTCATCGCCTTCTTCGAGATGTTCCTGGTCCATCAGTGCCGCGCCCTGCCCGGCCTCGGCGCCGCCCGCCACGCCCCCCGGGTCGTGATCGATGACGTGGTGGTCTGGCGCGAAACCTGGCGCCTGGAGGCGGCGGAGCTGGCGGAGCTGGGCGCGGGCGGCGACGGCGAGCGCATGGCCGCCGCCCGCCGGCTGATGCGGCGGCGCGGGCTGCCGCGCCATCTGTTCGTGCGCGCGCCCGGCGAGGGCAAGCCGCTGTTTCTCGATTTCGAGGCGCCGGCGACTCTGCGCGGCATCGGCAAGCTGGCCCGCGCGGCGCAGCGGGCGGGCGCCGCCGACGCGGTTTTTGTCTGCTCGGAGATGCTGCCGGCGTTCGATGATCTCTGGCTGCGCGACGCCGCCGGCAGCCGCTACACCAGCGAGCTGCGGCTGGCCCTGGCCGATCCGCAGCCCTATCCTGGCACCTGTTGATTCATCCTTTCCCAAGCTTAAGGAGCCTATCGATGGACATTCAAACCCTTGTCGGCAAAGCCGTGTCGGATCCCGCCTTCGCCCAGCGCCTGGTCGATCAGCCCGAGGCTGCGTTGCGCGAGGCGGGCATCGAGCCGACGCCGGACATGGTTGACGCGCTCAAGAGCATCGACGTGGAAAGCTTGCAGGCCCTCGCCGCCGCGTTCGGCGAAGGCCGGGCGGCGGTCTAGTGGCGGAGATGGATTCAGCGGCCGCTTGGAAGGACGTCCAGGGCCGGCGCTGCTGGCCGCTGCTGGAGCGCGCGCTGGGCCGGCTGCCGCTGCCGGTGCTGGCGCCGGCCATGATCGCCCGCCACGCCATGGCCGCGAAACTCGCCCCCAGCGGCCAGTTCACCGATCTGCTCGCCGAGCCGGGCGAGGACCCGATCCTCGATCTCTTTGCCTGGGCGGAGGCGGCGATTCCCGCGCCAATGCGGCGGCGGGCGGCCGCCCATGGCTTCGTCTGGGCCGGTCTGAGCCTGATGGCGGTCTCGGTCCGCGAGCAGGCCGCCGACCCCGACGAGCCGTTCGATCCCGCAGCAGAGGCGCTGGCGGCGGCGCTGGACCAGCGCGC
>DASWWB010000151.1:0-5750 GCA_036406115.1 Herpetosiphonaceae bacterium | reverse complement strand
ATACTCGGGCTGGAGTGTCTCGCCCGAGGCCAGCAGCACCGACTGGATGGTGCCGCGCGGCCCTTTGACCCTGGCGATCTCATCTTCAAGCAGCCGCACGCCGTGGCGCTTGAGGTCGGCGCGGCGCTCGGCGCTGATCGTGTTGTGCTGAGGATGGGCCAGCAAGGTCAGGCGATCGGTGAAGCGCAGGAACTGGAGCGTCGTGGTGGCGGCGTCGTCGCTGTTGCCCAGCAGCAGCAGATCCGCGCCTTGGGCCTTGTAGCCGTCGCAGGTGAGGCACCAGAACAGGCTTTTGCCGATGTAGCGCTCGACGTAGGGGAAGGACGGCCAGATGTCGGTCACGCCGGTGGCGACGATCAACTGGCGGCTGTGGCGGACGCCGGGCCCGCACTCGACGACGAAGCACTCGGCCTCGCGGCGCACGCACGTGACCGTGTCGTGAATGAACTCGACGCCGAAGCGCTCGGCCTGGCGGCGGCCCAGCTCGCGCAGCCGGCGGACCTTGATCCCGTTGGGAAAGCCCAGGTAATTCTCGTTGACCTGATGGCCGGCGGCCCGGCCGCGCCCGGCGTCGATCACCAGCGTCGAGCGCAGGAAGCGCCCCATGTACACCGCCGCCGACAGCCCGGCCGGCCCCCCGCCCAAAATGATGCAATCGTAGGTTTTGCTCGCAGCCATCGCCCCTCCGGCGGTGAACAATCAATCAGCCGACCTCAGGCACAAAGCGTACCAGCGGGCTTGGTTGGGTTTCGTTAAGCACTTCGTTATGTCAGGCGGCGATACTGGGAGCGAGAGCGGATGATCCGACATCTGCGAGTGCGGGGCGCCAGCCCGCGACTCACGACAATCGTCCCGCGATCGCAGTGCGATGGGCCATAACATTGATCTCCTCCATCATCGCCGCGGCCATAACGCCTGGTTAACCTAAAGCTGGTACAATAGCCAGCGTCCGCACCTGTTCACCGCATCGAGGCCCCCGCTGAGCGCGCATCTGGGCGTGCTCAGGGATTAGTGTCTAAGCAAAGGAGGATCGGCGCGCGTCCCGCCCAGGCGCCCTGCCGAAGTCGTATGAAAAGGTTCCGCTTCATCTCCCTGATCCTGCTCGGCGCCATGGCCTGGCTGACGGCCATGCCGACCTCGGCTTTGCAGCCCTCGGCGCCCGAGGGCGGCGGCCAGGTCTCCATCCAGTTCCTCAACATCTCCGATTGGCACTCGCAGCTCGATTCGACCGGCGCCGGCGCGGCGGCGGTTGGCGGCGCGGCCGTCCTGTCGGCCTACTTCCAGCAGGACCGCGCCAGCAACCCCAACACGCTGACCCTCCACGCCGGCGACGCATTCGGCGCCACGCCGACGCTCTCCTACATGTTCAATGAGGAGCCGGGCGTCAAGGCGATGCGCATGATGGGCGTCCAGGTGGACACGTTCGGCAACCACAACTTCGACCGCGGCCTCAATCACCTGCAAAAGATGATCGACCGGGCCGGCGCGCCGACCGCCCCGCTCAGCCCGGGCCTGCCGTTTAAGTTCGTCGCCGCCAACCTGGCCAACACCGCCGGCGCGCTGGGCGGCTTCTCGCCCTATGAGATCTTCACGATCGCCGGCGTCAAGGTCGCGGTGATCGGCATCGTGAACCCCGAGGCGCCGACGCTGGTCAAGCCCGGCTCGTTCGGCCCGATCACGATCACCGATCCGGTCGCGGCCGCCAACACGGCCCGCACCGCCGCCGCCGCCCAGGGCGCCCAAGTCTTCGTGATCATCACGCATATGGGCATCACCGGCACCTCCGGCGGCCAGCCCAGCGGCCCGCTCGTCAGCTTCGCCAACCAGCTCACGGGCTTCGACTACATCTTCGGCGACCACACCGATGTGAAGTTCCAGAGCACGATCAACGGCGCCCTGGTGACCGAGAACCGCAGCAAAGGCGCCGAGTACATCCGCGCCACCCTGGTCTATGACACGAGCACCAACACGGTTGTCAGCAAAAACGCGGTCTCGCGGGTGCCGCTCGCAAACGGCGTGACGCCTGACGCGAACATCACCAACATGCTGGCGCCCTACCGCGCCCAGCTGCGCGCCATCCTCGATCCGACGATCGCCGTGGCGACCAACACCTTCCCGCGCGGCGGCACGCCCGCCGTCGAGCGCATCAAGGAGGTGGCGATCGGCAACCTGGTGACTGACGCGCTGCGGGCCAAATACGGCGCCCAGATCGCCTTCACCAACGGCGGCGGCCTCCGCACGCCGCTGCCCTCGGCCTACGCCCCCGCCAACACCGCCCTCCGCCGCAACACGACCGGCTACGCTCCCGGCCCGCCGTGGGACCTGGTGGTCGGCGACATCTACGAAGTGCTGCCCTTCGGCAACCAAGCTGTCGTCCGCAATGTCACCGGCGGCCAGATCTGGCGCATGCTGGAGCATAGCGTCGCCATGCTGCCGGCGGCCGACGGCCGCTTCGGCCAGATCTCGGGCTTCAAGTTCACCTATGACTCGATGCTGCCGGCTGGCAGGCGCGTGCTCTCGGTGAAACTCAACAACGGCACCCAGATCATCTCCAACACGACCTCGACCTACACGATGGTGACGAACGACTTCACCAACGCCGGCGGCGACGGCTACACGATGCTCG
Source organism: Herpetosiphonaceae bacterium (assembly GCA_036406115.1). Classification (GTDB taxonomy): domain Bacteria; phylum Chloroflexota; class Chloroflexia; order Chloroflexales; family Herpetosiphonaceae; genus DASWWB01. Next base: position 3,124 of record DASWWB010000151.1, on the reverse strand, counting down.
CCGACGGCCAGGGCACGACCGGCGACACCATGGCCGATATCGTGGCCGACTACGTGCGCGCCCAGGGCGTGATCACGCCGACGGTCGAGGGCCGCATCAGCGAGGTGCGCAACCTCCAGCTGCTCAATGTCTCCGATTGGCACTCGCAGCTCGATCCGACCGGCGCCGGCGCGGCGGCCGTGGGCGGCGCCTCCGTCCTGTCGACCTACTGGCAGCAAGATCGCGTCAACAACCCCAGCTCGCTGACCCTGACCGCCGGCGACGGCTTCGGCGCCACGCCGACGCTCTCCTACATGTTCAATGAGGAGCCGGGCGTCAAGGCGATGCGCATGATGGGCATCCAGGTCGATACCTTCGGCAACCACAACTTCGACCGCGGCGTCCAGCATCTGCAAAAGATGATCGACCTGGCCGGCGCGCCGACCGCCCCGCTCAGCCCGGGCCTGCCGTTCCAGTATGTCGCCGCCAACCTGGCCGGCACCACCGGCGTGCTGACCGGCGTCGCGCCCTACAAGATCTTCACCGTCAACGGCGTCAAGATCGCGGTGATCGGCATCGTGAACCCCGAGGCCCCGGATCTGGTCAAGCCCGGCTCGTTCGGCCCGATCACGATCACCGACCCGGTCGCGGCCGCCAACACGGCCCGCACCGCCGCCGCCGGCCAGGGCGCCCAGGTCTTCGTGATCCTGACCCACATGGGCATCACGGGCACCTCGAACGGCCAGCCGATTGGCCCGCTCGTCACCTTCGCCAACCAGCTCAGCGGCTTCCATGTGATCCTCGGCGACCACACCGATGTCCAGTTCAGCAAGTACATCAACGGCGCCCTGGTGACCGAGAACAAGAGCAAAGGCGTGACCTACGCCCGGACCAACATCCAGTTCGATCTCACCACCAGCACCGTGCTGACGGAGACCGTCCAGTTTGTCTCGCCGCTGGCGGTCAATGTGACCAAGGATCCGGCGATCGAGGCCATGCTGGCGCCCTACCGCGCCCAGCTGCGCGTCACCCTCGATCCGACGATCGCCGTGGCGACCAACACGTTCCCGCGCAACAGCGCCCTGGAGCGCACCCAGGAGGCGGCGGTCGGCGACCTGGTGGCCGACGCGCTGCGCACCAAGTACGGCGCCCAGATCGCCTTCACCAACGGCGGCGGCCTGCGCAGCCCGCTGCCCTCGCCCTACGCCCCGGCCAACACCGCCCTGCGCCGCCCTGCCGCCGGCTACGCCGCCGGCCCGCCGTGGGACCTGGTGGTCGGCGACATCTACGAGGTGCTGCCCTTCGGCAACCAGGCCGTCGTGCGGCCGGTGACCGGCTCCATTCTCTGGCAGGCGCTCGAGCACAGCGTCGCCCGCATCCCGCTGACCGACGGCCGCTTCGGCCAGATCTCGGGCTTCAAGTTCACCTACGATCCGACCCGCGCCGCCGGCTCCCGGGTGCTCTCGGTGCAGCTCAACAACGGCACGCCCATCCTGCCCGACGCCACAACCTACACGATGGTGACGAACGACTTCACCAACGCCGGCGGCGACGGCTACACGATGTTCGTCGGCGTCCAGGGCACGGTCGGCAACACCATGGCCGATGACGTGGCCGAGTACGTCCGCAACCAGGGCACGATCTCCCCCAACCTCGACGGCCGCATCAACGCCCTGCCGACGATCACCAACATCGCCGATCAGACGATCAGCGAGGACGGCGCCACCGGCGTCCTCACCTTCACGATCGGCGACATCGAGACCGCTCCGGCCAGCCTGACGGTCACCGCTGTCGCCTCGAACGGCGCGCTGGTGCCCCAGAGCGCCATCCGCCTCGGCGGCGCGGGCGCGAACCGCACCATCGCAATCACGCCCACCGCCGATCTGAACGGCACCAGCGTGATCACGGTCACGGTGGCCGACGCCTTCGCCGGCACCCGCGCCGACAGCTTCGTCCTCACGGTCAACGCGGTCAACGACGCGCCGACGATCGGCAACATCGCTGACCAGACGATCAACGAGGACACCAGCACCGGCGCGATCCCCTTCGCGGTCGGCGACCTGGAAACCGCCCCCGCCAGCCTGACGGTCACCGCCGCCGCCTCGAACAGCACGCTGGTCCCGGCTGGCGCGATCCGCTTCGGCGGCGCTGGCGCGACCCGCACGATCGCCATCACGCCCGCCGCCAACCTGAGCGGCACCAGCGTGATCACGGTCACGGTGAGCGACGGCCAGGGCGGCACGCGCGCCGACAGCTTCCTGCTCACCGTCAACCCGGTCAACGACGCGCCGACGATCTCGGCGATCGCCGACCAGACGGTGCGCGAGAACGGCACGCTCGCCCCGGTCAGCTTCACGCTGGCCGACATCGACTCGCCCGCCGCCGGCCTGACGGTCACCGCCAGCTCGTCGGACGTGACGCTGATCCCCAACAACCGCATCGTGATCAGCGGCAGCGGCCTCAACCGCACTGTCAGCCTGACCCCGACGCTCAACCGCTCGGGCACCGCCACCATCACCCTGACCGTCAGCGACGGCGGCGCCAACGCCACCCGCACGTTCCAGGTGACGGTCCAGCCGTTCGACCGGCTCTACCTCCCGCTGCTGTTCAAGCCGGCGGAGACGCTCCGGCCCGCCAGCGAGCGCGGCCGCTAGGGCCTCGGTCTATCGCTAAACGACCAGGGCTCTCGGCGCGATGCCGAGAGCCCTGGTCGTTTAGTCCGTTTCCATGGCGGATTGCCAAGGAGCTATCCATGGACAAGCGAAACGTTAAGCGCGATCTTATCTATTATTACATTCACATCCCGATCATCCTAGCCTTCATATTCTACATGAAAGCCGGATATCCGTTCAGAATCTATTCTTCCCGAGCGATATCGGTTGTGATTTTCATGATACTCTGCGGAGTGCTTTTCCCTATAACAAGATCCACAACGCGCGCAGAAGTCAAGATCATCTTGCTGACAGGCTTGGTTATGTCGATCCTCTCAGCGATAACCCTCTATCTCTTGCACACCTATGCGTGATCCCATCATTTCTATCCGCCCAGCGCCAGATTGTCGATCAGCCGCGTCTTGCCGATCCGCACCGCCAGCGACAGGACGGCGCCGGCCTCGTCGGCCCGCTCCAGCTCGCGCAGGGTGAGG
>DASWWB010000150.1:0-4254 GCA_036406115.1 Herpetosiphonaceae bacterium | reverse complement strand
TGGGAGCGCCCGCCTGCCGGTCAGATGCGCTGGGCGAAGCCCGGGGCCTAGCGCGCCAGCAGGGGCAGATGCTGGCTGGAGGCGCCGGGCGCGGCGGTGGCGAAGACCAGCACGCCGCCGCTGTCGGCAGTGAACGCGGCGCCCGGGCGGACCGTGATGGTGCGGCTCGTTTTGTTGGTCGCCGTGACGATGACGTCGTAGGCGCCGCCCGGCGCGAGGCCGGCGACGAAGTGCTGCTGGACGCCGGCGGGCGCGACGTAGGTCAGGCTGGCGACGGGCGCTTGCAGCGCGACCGGGAACAGCACGGCCTGGGCGCCCACGGCGGCGCCGGCGAACGGCGTGCCGGCGCTGGTCTGGATCAGCTGGACGGCGGCGGCCGGCGCGCCGGCGTCGCCGGCCGGGAGGACGTGGAGGCAGCGGGCGTCGGCCGGGTTGCCTGGCGCCTGGACCATCAGCTTGGCCTGCATGGGCTCGCCGTTCGCGGCGCCGCCGCTCTGCTCATCGGCGGCCAGGGTGGCGACGGGCTGGGCGTTGGCCGGGAGCAGGGTGTTGATCGCCAGGCGCTGGCCGCCGGCGGTGGTCATGAGCGCTTGCCTGCCGCTGACCGCCGGCAGGGCCGGCAGATTGAGCCAGAAACGCTTGAAATAGCCGGCGCTGGCGGTCGCGGCCCGGTCGTAGAGGACGATCACATCGGGCTTGAGCCAGATCACCGAGCGGCTGGCGTGGGTCACGGCGTCGGAGCCCTCGTCCGGCGCGTTGTAGAGCTCGGTCGCGTCGCCGCTAGCGTAGGCGTAGCCCGGCTGGAGGCTTTGGGCGACGATCCGCCCGTCGCCGCCGAGGCCCTGGTGCCACTGCGAGCCGCGCTGCCAGATCATGTTGCGCCAGTCGCCGGGCGAATTGTGCTGCGGCGGATCGTTCTGGATCGCCAGCGTGTTGTGGTTGTCGGAGGCCAGGTAGTCGAGATCGTAGCCGGTGCGCTGCTTGAGCAGCCACTCGCCTTTGCGGTACAGCTCGATGTGGTTGCCGTTGGCGCTCTGGTGATCGGTGCTGTTCCAGCCCAGGGCGTAGCCGAAGATCGTGGCGTCGTCGTCCCAGCCGGTGCGGGCCATGATGCGGCCGAGGCCGGGCGCGACGAAGTCCAGCGGCTGGCCGGGCCGGGGATCGGCTGGCGGCGGCGCCGTTGGGTCGAACAGCAGGAAATAGAAGATGGCTTCCAGCGCCGATTCGCCGAGCGGGCGCGAGACGCGGCCGACCAGTTCGTCAGGGCCGCCGGGCGCGGCGTAGGTTTCGATCCAGCGAATCGGGCCGGCGGCGGCGGGATTGCCGGCCCGCTCGGCGTGGAGGGCCAGCGGGGCGAGCAGCTCGACCATATCCGGCATCCAGTAGTTTTGGGCCGAGCCGTACCAGGACGGCTGGTAGACCGGGCCGCGCCAGAACTCGGGGACGGTCACCGGGCGGGCGCTGAGGGCATGGAGGTAGCCGGGCACGACGCGGGCCCAGAAGGGATTGCCGTTGAGCACGACCTGCGGCCCCCAGACGGCGGGATCGTCCTGGCCGGCGGTCTGGAGCGCCAGCAGGAATTGGGCGATGAAGCTGATGGTCTGCGGGCCGTACTCAAGGCCCTCCGAGGGCAGGCCGCCCGCGAGATCGCCGCGCAGCAGATGGTCCGTCACATAGAGCCAGGCGCCGGTCGCGTTGCCCAGCGCGCCGCGCAGCGCGCCGCCGGGATCGTCGGCCGGGTCGAGCGCCATTGACATAAGGCCGATGTTGCGCATATGGGCGGCGTAGTAGTTGTTGCCGGCCCAGCGCACGCGCTCGGGATCGCTGACCAGCGCCGGATTATTGACCATGCCGATCGGCTCCGGATGATTGTAGGTGGTGGTCGTCGCCTGCTGGTTCTCCTGGATCCAGCGCAGGAACACCGTGCGGATCGTCGCCTTGTCGCCGGCGCTGAGCAGGGGATAGATCCAGTCGGTCGCCAGGGCGAAGGCCTCGCCGCTCCAGCGCGAGCGGTCGCTGATCGAGAACGCCGGGTCGCGGAACGGCTGATCCGGCGCGGCGCCAAGGACCGCCTTGTTCATCACATACATCAGCAGGGTGCGGGCGCGGGCGCCGTAGTCGGCCCGCTCGGCGGGGTTCGGGCTGATCAGCGACATAAAGGCGAACAGCTCGGCGTAGCGCTCGGTGGGATACAGCTCCCAGCTGGTGCTGCCGCCGTCCTCCTGGGGGATGCGCCCGGCGTCCATGTCGGCTTTCGCTTCGCTGACGAACGCCAGCAGGCCGTCCTGGTAGATGGGGTTGCCGGCCACCGCCCACTGGCGCAGCCGGGGCAGATCGTCGCCGCGGATGAACAGCCGCGGGTGGCTGGTGACCGGGGCGGCGGGCGCGGGGGCCGGCCGGGACGGACTGGCGGCGCTGGCGCTGGGAAGCGGCGCCTGCCGCCAGCCGAGGCCGACCGCCAGCAGCGTGAGCAGCGCCAGCCACTGGGCGCGGCGCCGCGCCGATCGCCGGAAAACCGTTCGAGGCATTGGGTTCCTCCTCAGACCATCGGCATCCGCAACACAGGGTCGCTTCGCGCGCCGCCGGGGATGCCGGATGCCGGGGCCGCGCGTCGCCGCCAGCCTAGCCCGGCGCTGTTGACAAATGGTCTACAGTAGAGGCGCTCGCGCCCCGGCCCGGGGCAGCCCACCGAACGCCGCCCTGCTTCGCCGCCAGTTTTCCGCCTTGTCTCCATACGTTAAGGATGGCCATTGCTGTGATGTCGATTGCTGATTCCGATCTCCTGGATCCCGCGCGGCAGCAGGCGGCGCCGGTCCAGGTGCGGCTGCTGGGGGCGCCCAGCGTCCTGCTCGGCGGCCAGGCGGCGCCGCTTGTCCGCCGCCAGCTGCGCGCGCTGTTCTACCGGATGGCGGTGGCGCCGGCGCCGCTGGCTCGCGACCATCTATGTTTTTTGCTGTGGCCGGATGACGCCGATCAGGCGGCGCGGCGCAAGCTGGCGGTGCTGCTCAACTTGCTGCGGCGCGGCCTGGCGCCGCACGATCCGATCCTGGCGCTGGAGGATACGATCCAGCTGGCGCCGGCCGGAGTCTGGGTGGACACCTGGGCGTTCGCCGCCGGCGTCCGCGCGGCGACGGCGACCCGCCAGCTCGGCCCTTTGGCGGCGGCCGCCGACCTGGCGCGCGGCCCGCTGCTGGACGGCTTCGCGCTCGCCGACAGCGCCGAGTACGAGCGCTGGCTGATGGATGAGCGCCAGCATTGGGAGCGCCAGGTCGGCGCGGCGCTGGCCGGGCTGATCGACGGGGCGACGGCGCTCGGCGACTACGCCCAGGCGATCGCCGCCGCCGAGCGCTCGCTGGCCCTCGACCCGCTGGCCGAGGACATCCACCGCCGGCTGATCTGGCTCTACGGCGCCGACGGCAACCGGGCGGCGGCGCTGCGCCAGTTCGAGCGCTGCGAGCGGATCCTGCGCGAGGAGCTGGGCGTCGGCGCGCTGCCGGAGACCCAAGCGGTGGCGGCGGCCATCCGCGACCAGGCCGCCCCCGTCCAGCGCCAGCGCGCCACCGCCGCTGGCACCTGGATCGTCGAGGCTCCGGGCTTCGCCGGCATGCTGGCCGTCAAGCCGCTCTACGGCCGCGACCGGGAGCTGGCGCTAGTCAGCGGGCTGCTCGCCGACGACGCCACCCGCCTCCTCACCCTGAGCGGCCCCGGCGGCAGCGGCAAGACCCATCTGGCCCAGGCGATCGCCGCCGCCGCGTCGTTTCCCGACGGCGTGGCGTGGGTCAGCTTGGCCGCGCTGCGGACGCCGGATCTGCTCCTGGCGGCGATCTGTCATGCGTGCGGGATCGCCGACTCCGGCGCCGCCGCGCCGGGGACGACGATGGCCTTGCACCTCCATGCGGTGCTGCGCTCTCAGCGAATGCTGTTGGTGCTAGACAACGCCGAGCATGTGCGGGCGGCCGCTGGGCTGATTGCTGACCTGGTGCTGGCCGCGCCGCAGCTGCGCGTCCTGATTACCAGTCGCGTCGCCCTGAATCTGCCTGGCGAGCAAGTGGTGCCGGTGCCGCCGCTGCCGGTGCCGCCGCTCGGCGCGCTCCCGCCGCTCGCGGAGCTGGCCGCGCAGCCGGCGATGGCATTGCTGATCCAGGCGGTGCGGTCGCGCCAGCCGGCCTTTGAGCTGAGCGCGGCGACGGCGGCGGATTTGGCGGCGATCTGCGCGCGGCTTGACGGGCTGCCGCTGGCGCTGGAGCTGGCGGC
>DASWWB010000149.1:0-7604 GCA_036406115.1 Herpetosiphonaceae bacterium | reverse complement strand
CATCAACCACCGCAACTACGGCCTGGCCGCCGATGTCGGCGTCGGCGCCGCCAACAACTGGTGGGGCGACAGCTCCGGCCCCTACGAGCCGGTCGTCAATCCCCAAGGCACCGGCGACCGGATCGGCATCAACGGCACCTTCACGCCGTGGCTCCAATCCAAGCCGGCGTGCAGCCCGTAGCGCGGGCGTGGCAGGACTAAAACACGGGCGGCCCGGCGAATGTTCGCCGGGCCGCCGCGCTTTCGCGCTACTTGGCGCTGGGATTCTCGATCGGCAGGCCGACCACGTTGCCCCACTCGGTCCAGGAGCCGTCGTAGTTGCGGACTTGGCCGTATCCCATCAGCTCGCTCAGCACGAACCAGGTCAGCGAGGAGCGCTCGCCGATCCGGCAGTAGACCACCGTGTCTTTGTCGGGGCTGATGCCGGCGCCGCCGTACAGCTCGTTGATCTCATCCGCCGACTTGAAGGTGCCGTCCTCGTTGACCGCCTTGGCCCACGGGATGTTGACCGCGCCCGGGATGTGGCCGCCGCGCAGCGCGCCCTCCTGCGGGTACTCGGGCATGTGGAGCTTCTTGCCGGTGAACTCGTCGGGCGAGCGCACGTCGACCAGCGTGCGGCCCTCGGGCAGCGCCACCTGCGGGTCGCGCGGGCTCGGGCTGCCGATATGCTTGAGCACGTCGTCGCGGAAGGCCCGGATTTCCGGGCGCGGCGCGCCGGCCTGGTACTCGGTCGCGGCGTAGGCGGGCACCTCGCGGGTCAGCTCGCGCTGCTCGTCGATCCACTTTTTGCGCCCGCCGTTCATCACTTTCAGCTTCTCGTGGCCCAGCAGCTTGAAGACCCAGTAGGCGTAGCAGGCCCACCAGTTGTTCTTGTCGCCGTAGAAGACCAGTGTCGTGTCGTTGCCGATGCCGAAGCGGCCCAGCAGCTTGGCGAAGGCGTCGGTGTCGATGTAGTCGCGGATGCGCGCGTCGTTCAGGTCGTCCTGCCAGTTGATCTTGACCGCGCCCGGGATGTGGCCGACCTCGTAGAGCAGGATGTCTTCGTCGGACTCGATCAGCCGCACGGCGGGATCGCTCAGATGCTCCGCCACCCACTCGGTGCTGACCAGGACATCGGGATTGACATAATTAGCCATATGCGGACTCCTTTGCAATAAATCAGAGCGCGACCTGGATCTCATCGCCGGCGATGCGAACCTCGTAGACCGCCACCGGCGTGATCGCCGGCAGATTGAGCGCCCGGCCGCTGGCAAGGTCGAAGCGCGAGCCGTGCAGCGGGCACTCGACGGTGCAATCGTCAGGATCGACCTCACCCTCGTGCAGCTCGGCGTAGGCGTGGGTGCAGACATTGTCAATCGCGTACCAGCTCCCGGCGCAGTTGAAGACGCCGATCTGCCGCTCGCCGACCACGAACTGCCGCCCCGCGCCCTCCGGCACCTCATCGACCCGCGCCACGGTGACAAACTCGGCCATGCGTATTCCTTATCTTCTTGACTGAATTGATCAACAATTCGCAAGATAGCGAAAACCGGGAATCCGCAGGGACTCCCGGTTTCAGCGGCGGGCCTTAGCCGACCGAGCCTTCCATCTCCATCTGGATCAGGCGGTTCAGCTCGACCGAATATTCCATCGGCAGCTCGCGGGTGAAGGGCTCCATGAAGCCCAGCACGATCATCGACAGCGCCTCGGACTCGTCGAGGCCGCGGCTCATCAGATAGAACAGCTGCTCCTCGCCGATCTTGCCGACCGTCGCCTCGTGGGCCACCGTCGCCGTGTCTTCCTCGATCTCGATGTACGGGATGGTGTCGGATGCCGAGCGATCGTCGAGGATCAGCGCGTCGCAGACCACGTTGATCTTGGCGTTGGTGGCGCCGGGCATGATCTTGGCCAGGCCGCGATAGGTCGTGCGGCCGCCGTTCTTGGAGACCGACTTGTTGGTGATGCGGCTGGTCGTGTCGGGGGCGGCGTGGACCATCTTGGCGCCCGCGTCCTGGTGCTGGCCCTCGCCGGCGTAGGCGACGGAAAGCACCTCGCCCTTGGCGCCGCGGCCCATCATATAGACAGCGGGGTACTTCATGGTCAGCTTGGAGCCGATGTTGCCGTCGACCCACTCCATCGAGGCGTCCTCGTAGGCCACGGCCCGCTTGGTCACCAGGTTGAAGATATTGTTGGCCCAGTTCTGGATCGTCGTGTAGCGGAACTTGCCGCCCTTCTTGACGATGATCTCGACCACCGCCGAATGGAGCGAGTTGGTCGTGTAGACCGGCGCGGTGCAGCCCTCGATGTAGTGGGCCTCGGCGCCCTCGTCGATGATGATCAGCGTGCGCTCGAACTGGCCCATGTTTTCGGCGTTGATCCGGAAGTAGGCCTGGAGCGGGATGTCCACCTTGACGCCCTTGGGCACATAGATGAACGAGCCGCCCGACCAGACGGCGGTGTTGAGCGCGGCGAACTTATTGTCGGCCGAGGGGATGACCGTGCCGAAATACTCCTTGAACATCTCCGGGTGCTCTTTGAGCGCCGTGTCGGTGTCCAGGAAGATCACGCCGATTTTCTCCCACTCCTCGCGCAGCGAGTGGTAGACGACCTCGGACTCGTATTGGGCGCCGACGCCGGCGAGGAATTTCTGCTCGGCCTCGGGGATGCCCAGCTTCTCGAAGGTGTTCTTGATGTTCTCGGGGACGTCGTCCCAGCTTTTCTCCACCTTCTCGCCGGGGCGGACATAGTAGAAGATGTCTTGGAAGTCCAGCTCGGCCAGGCGCGGGTTGGCCCACATGCCCTCGACCGGCAGCGGCTTCTTGAAGAAGATCTCGAGCGCCTTGAGCCGGATCTTGAGCATCCACTCGGGCTCGTTCTTCATCTTGGAGAGCGTGCGGACGACTTCTTCGTTGAGGCCGCGCGACGACTTGTAGGTGTAGTTCTCCTCGTCGCGGAAGCCGTATTTGGTATAGTCGAAATTCAGTTCTTCTTCAACCGGATTGGTCATGAGAGATACTCCTAATCAAGTGGTGGCTAGAGCTCGTCGTCGTCGGCGAGATCGACGCCGTAGAGCCCGGCCTTGACAGCCTTCAGCGACAAGAGCGCGCACTTGAGGCGCACCGGGCCGATCGGGATCCCGAGCAGATCGAGCACGAACTGCTTGTCGAGCTGCTTGGCCTCGGCGGCGGACTTGCCCACCAGCTCCTCGGCCAGCATCGAGGCCGCCGCCTGGCTGATCGCGCAGCCGCGGCCCTTGAAGCGCACATCCTGGATGGTTTCGCCGTCGACCTGGATGTAAAAGGTCAGCTGGTCGCCGCAGAGCGGATTGTGCTCCTCGCGCACGATCGTCGCCGCCGGCAGGTCGCCGTACTGGCGCGGGTGTTTGAAATGGTCAAGGATATGTTCGCGGTACAGATCGTCCATGGCGCCGCCTCACAGCCTGAAGGTGTCGCGGGCGAGCACCAGCGCCGCGGCCAATCGATCAATCTCTTCCTCGCTGGTGTAGAGGTAGAACGAGGCCCGGGCGGTGGCCGGCACCCCGAGCAGGTCGTGGAGCGGATGGGCGCAGTGGTGGCCGGCGCGGATCGCGACGCCCTGCGTGTCCAGCACCGCCGCCACGTCGTGGGCGTGGACGCCCTCCAGGCTGAAGCTGACCAGCCCGCCGCGCCGCCCGCGAGCGGGCACCCGAGCGCCGGGACCGTAGATCGTCAGGCCGTCGATCTCGCGCAGCCGGCCGAGGGCGTGGCCCACCAGCTCGGTCTCGCGCTCGTGGATGGCGGCCATGCCGATCCCCTGGAGATAGTCGGCGGCGGCGGCGAAGCCGATCGCCTCGGCGATCGCCGGCGTGCCGGCCTCGAATTTCCAGGGCAGCTCGTTCCAGCTGCTTTCATGGAGGCCGACGCGCTTGATCATATCGCCGCCGCCCATGAACGGCGGCATGGCCTCCAGCAGCTCGCGCCGCGCCCAGAGGATGCCGATGCCAGTCGGCCCGCACATCTTGTGGGCGGAGAAGGCCAGGAAATCGCAGCCCAGCTCCCGCACGTTGACCGCCATGTGCGGCACGCTCTGGGCGGCGTCGAGCAGCACCAGCGCGCCGACGGCGTGCGCCGCCGCGATGATCCGCTCCACCGGGTTGACAGTCCCCAGCACGTTCGACATATGGGCCAGCGCCACGATCTTGGTCCGCTCGGTCAGCAGCGTGTCAAGCTCATCGAGGACCAGCAGGCCGTCGCCGTCGATCTGGAGGAAATCCAGCTCGGCGCCGGTGGCCTGGGCGACCATCTGCCAGGGCACGAGGTTGGAGTGGTGCTCCATCACCGTCAGCAGGATGCGGTCGCCGGGCTTGAGATTGGCCCGGCCCCAGCTCCAGGCGACCAAATTGATCGCCTCGGTGGCGTTGCGGGTGAAAATCACCTCTTTGGCCGACTTGGCGCCGATGAAGCGGCCGAGCGTGCGCCGGGCGCCCTCGTAGGCTTCGGTCGCCGCCTCGCTCAGCTGATAGACGCCGCGGTGGACATTGGCGTTGGTGGTGCGGTAGAACGCATCCATCGCCTCCAGCACCTGGCGCGGCTTCTGGGCCGTGGCGGTGCTGTCCAGGTAGGCCAGCGGCTTGCCGTTGACCTGTTGCTCCAGCAGCGGGAAATCGGCGCGCACGGCGGCGAGATCGAAGGGCGTGGTTGTCTGCATGCTCATATCTTCCTTGGCCGGGGCGGTGGCGTCCGCAGACGCCGCCGCCCAGCGCGCGCTTAGACCTTGGCCGCCACCAGCTCCTCGACCTGCTCGCGCAGCGTCTCGTCGGGGATGCGGTCGATGATCTCGCCCACGAAGCCCTGGACGATGATCCGCTTGGCCTCCGCGAAGGGCAGGCCGCGCGATTGCAGATAGAACAGCTGCTCCTCGTCGATCTGGCCGCTGGTCGAGCCGTGGCCGGCCTTGACCTCGTTGGCGTCGATCTCCAGGCCCGGGATCGAGTCCGAGCGCGAGGCTTTGCTCAGGTGCATCGCGTTCTCGCGCAGGTCCGAGTTGGTGCCCTGGCCGGTCTTGGGGATGCGGACCATGCCGTCGAACACGCAGTAGGACTCGTCGTCGACCACGGTTTTGAAGTTGATCTGGCCCTCGGTGTTGAGGCCGACGTGGTTGAGCGTGGGGGCGACCAGCAGATTCTGCTTTTTGTTGCCGTAGAGCACGCCGTTCCACTCGATCGCCGAGCCGTTGCCGCGCATCTGCGCGTCCAGCTTCAGGTTCTGGACCGCGCCGCCGAGGACCACGTTGAGCCACTCGCCGCGGGCGTCCTTGCCGTCGAGGCCGAACTGCTGGGCGCCGATCACATAGACCTGCGAGTCGACAATCTGGACGCTGGCGTAGCGGACCAGGCTGTTGTCGCCGACGACGATCTCGGTGCCGGGCAGCAGCAGGGCCTGGCCGTCGAGTTGATCCGAGGCGTACTGCTCGACAATCCCGATCCGGCTGTTGGCCTCGACCAGCACCAGGGTGCGCGGCGCGGCGATCGCGCCGGCCTGGGTCAGGCGGTAGGAGATGGTGACCGGGGCCTCGACCTCGGTGTTGCGCGGGACATAGACGAAGACGCCGCCGCTGACCAGCGCGTTGTTGAGCGCGGCGAAGCGGTCGCGGCCGGAGGCGATGCCGGAGCCCAGGACCCGCTTGACCAGCTCGCCGTGGGAGGCGAGCGCCTCGGCCAGCGGCAGGACGACCACGCCCTGGTGGCCGGCGAACTCGACCGTGACCTCCGGCTCGGCCGGGCTGAGGGTGTCGAGCTTCAGGCCCTTGAGGTTGGTGCGGCGCCAGTCGGGATTGCCGGCGGCCTCGAACGCGGCCCAGGCCTCGCGGCGGGCGGCGGCGAGCCAGGCGGGCTCCTGGCGGCCGGCGGCGAAGGCGTCGAAGGTTTCGGCGGACAGGGCGCCGAGCGTTGCGGTGCTGTTAGCTGGCATTGCCGAACACTTCCTCCCGGATGAAGTCGTAGCCCTTCTCCTCAAGCTCCAGGGCCAGCTCGGGGCCGCCCTCGCGGACGATCTTGCCATGCATCAGGACGTGGACGAAGTCCGGCTTGATGTAGTTGAGCAGGCGCTGGTAGTGGGTGATCACCATCACGCCCAGGTCCGGGTTGCCTTCTTTGATGCTGTTGACGCCCTTGGAGACGATCTTGAGCGCGTCGATGTCGAGGCCGGAGTCGGTCTCGTCCATCAGGGCGATCGAGGGCTGGAGCATGGCCATCTGGAGGATCTCGAGCCGCTTCTTCTCGCCGCCGGAGAAGCCCTCGTTGAGGTAGCGGCGGGCGAAGTCGGGGGCCATCTCCAGCATGTCCATGCGCTGCTTCATCAGCTTGCGGTACTCGGCCATGGGGATGGCGGTCTCCTTGGGGTCGACGCCCTCTTTGGAGCGCTGGGCGTTGATGGCGGCGCGCAGGAAGTTGGCGACCGTCACGCCGGCCACCGCCACCGGGTACTGGAAGGCCAGGAACACGCCGAGCTTGGCGCGCTCGTTGGGCTCCAGGTCCAGCACGTCCTCGCCCTTGTACCAGACTTCGCCATCGGTGACTTCGTAGCGCGGATGGCCGGCCAGGGCGTAGGCCAGGGTCGATTTGCCCGAGCCGTTCGGCCCCATCACAGCGTGGATCTTGCCCTGCTGGATGGTCAGGTCGATGCCCTTGAGGATTTCGTTGCCGTCCACCGCGACATGCAGGTTGCGGATGACGAGATTATTGGCGTCCATGGTTCTCCTTGCAAAACATCAGCTACTGATCAGCCTTGGCGGCTGACTCCGGGTCGTTGGGTGAAACCGTGAAATGGCACCCGTTGTGGCCTTCGAGCATGCGGCGGGTGAGCTCCACCTTGTGCCCGAGGACTTCCTCCAGCATGCGGCGCTCCATCGAGCAGACGCTGTCGTGCTCCTGGGCCACCTCGAAATAGGGGCAGGCGTACTCGCTGACCGAGAAGCCGCCGCCAGGAAGCTCGATAATGTTGATCGGCTGGCCCTGCTGGGCCATGGCGAAGGCCAGCGCCATCAGCCGCTCGCGCAGCACGTCGCTGGTGCCGGCCTCGCTCGCGTACTGCTTGGCCAGCCGCGAGCTGACGCGGTTGAGCAGGATCTGGAGCTTGTCGCGCCCCTCGCTGAGGAGAATCTCCTCCAGCAGTAGGTTGATCAGGACATCGTAGCCCTTGGGGAGCAGGTTTTGGGCTTTGGAGGTGAAACTGTAGCGGAAAAGCGGGCGGCCAGGCCCTTGGCGGACCTTGCTGGCGGCGATCAGGCCCTGGTTGGTGAGCTGGGTGATCTGCTCGCGCACCGCGGTGGTGCTGACGCCCAGCGATTCTTCAAGCTCCTTGACGGTGGCGGAGCCATTCCGCTGGATGTAGCTTAGAATATCGCCTGCCGGCGTGCCTTCACGAAACCCTGCGATGGTCATAAGGTTCGCGGCCTCCCTGCGTTGGGCACAGCCAGGGTCGCCGCTCCTCCTTTCAGTGCGGTGAGCGATGGGGATCATCCTGCTCGATTGGGTCGTCGCGGCGCCGCGAGAACAGCGCCTAACTGAGAATGATTATAAATGCAGAGCCGATTCTTGTCAATAAAAACAGAAAAAACCGCTGAAACTCTGGCGGCGGCGAGGAGGG
>DASWWB010000148.1:0-3391 GCA_036406115.1 Herpetosiphonaceae bacterium | reverse complement strand
TGGAGGACGGCCACTCGCGCACGCTGGAGGAGGTCGGCAAGGAGTTCGGCGTCACCCGCGAGCGCATCCGCCAGATCGAGGTCAAGGCGCTGCGCAAGCTCCGCCACCCCCGCTTCGGCAAGAAGCTCCGCGATTATCTGGAGTAGCCCCCGCGCACGTCATCCTTCGCCGCCGCGTCCATCCTGGCGCGGCGGCGTTTTTTTGGAGGTAGAGCGATGAGATTCTCCCGCTGGATGGTTCTTCTGGCCCTGGCTTTGTGCTGCGCGGCATGCGGCGCGGACCGCCCGCTGGCGCCTGTCGCCCCGCCCGACGCCACGACCTACCAGCCCGGCTCCGATCCTCAGATCGACGCGTTGATTGCGCGCGAGATGGCCGATCAGCCCGAACTCGCCCTTACGACGGACCAGAGCCACTATGTCGTGGCCACCGATCCGCAGAGCACGTTTTTCACCCGTAGCGAGCAACTGATCCAGTTTTACGAACGCCTCGGCGCTCCGGGCTGGGCGCGCACGACGACTTCCGGCGGTGGCCGGATCATCTACCGCGCCGCCGGCGATCCGCGCCTGATTGTTATTCGCATGAGCGAGATCGACGCCGCCCGCATACTTGTCACCTATGCCTACCGCGACAGGCCATAGCGCGTCGAATCAGCTTAAACCCTTGATTTTCCGAACAAACGTGCTATACTTTAAGTCCGATTTGTTTGCATCGAGCCCGAGTTGATAGATCAAAACCAGAGGAGTTTCACCATGGCAAACGAGGCATTGGTCACCCGCACCTACCGCGCCGCGATCCGCTGCGGCGAGGATTTCATCACGATCGAAGAGACGATTTCGCTGCCGCCCGCCGCCAGCGACGACGAGATCAGCCAGGCCGTCGACACCGGGCTGCGCATCTACCGCGCCCAGCAGGCGGCGATCGAGGCCCAGGTGGCCGCGATCCGCGCCGAGCACCCCGCCGCCGGCCCGCGCATCCTCGACCCCGAGGCGCCCGCCAGCGAGAAGCAGCGCTCCTACCTTGAGTACCTGGCCAACGCCCTCGAATGGCCCGCCGGCCAGCTCCAGAACCACCTCCGCGACCAGGGCGCGACCCTCGAAGCGCTGACCAAGGGCCAGGCCTCCGAGATTATCGACGCGCTCAAGAAGCAGCTCGACGGCGGCCAGCCCGCCCCCGCGTCCGAGAGCGCCCCCGCCGCCGAGCAGACCGTCATGGCCGCCGCGGTGGCTCAGTCGCCGGTCAGCGGCGGCGCCCCGGCCAGCACCCGCCAGATCGCCGCGCTCCAGCGCGTCGCCGGCCAGCACGGCGTCGATATCGCCGACGAGGCCCGCGCCCGCTTCGGCGTCGCCCATCTCAACGATCTCACCAGCCACGAGGCCGGCGCGCTCCTCCAGGAGCTGCAAAACCGCGCGGCCAAGCGCTAGGCGCCAAGGGGTCAGGGGGCAGGGGGCAGGCCGGACATCAACAGAGCGGGCGCCGCTTTGGGAGCATTTGCTCTCCGGCGGCGCCCGCTTCCTCTCGATCCGGCCCGACCCCTGATCCCTGGCCCCTTTAATCTTCCCCCAAATCCCCGCGATTTGTGACAGTACATGGCACAATCGCATGGCAAAATGCATCTATACGGGTGACCGAGTATTTACAGGAGGTTTCAGATGGCGAATCAAATCAAGGGGACTGTCAACCGCGTGGAGCTGATCGGCTGGCTGGGCAGCGATCCCAATCAGCGCTTCCTCCAGTCAGGCGTCGGCGTGTGCGATTTCGACGTCGCCACCAAGCGCGTCGGCGCCAAGGGCGAGCAGGGCGACTGGAGCTACGAGACCGAGTGGACCACGATCGAGGCCTGGGACACGCTCGGCGATCTCTGCCAGGACCGCCTGCGCAAGGGCAGCCGCATCCGCGTCGTCGGCAGCCTGCGCACCCGCTCCTGGGAGGACAAGGAGACCGGCGCCCGCCGCTTCAAGACCGTCGTCCGCGCCGACGATGTGCTGTTCCTCGAAAGCCAGGGCGACGAGCGCGAGGCCGACTAAGCCATAGATCGAGCGGGCCGGCAGCCAATGCCGGCCCGCTCGCCATTTAACGGCTCGCCAGCCGGAACCAGGCCGCGCCCTCCGCGATGTGGAGGATGAAGTCGTCGTAGCTGGCGCCGGAGCCGCGCTCGGTCAGTCGCAGCCCGCGCGCCATAATCTCGGCGTAGACCGCCTCCCAGGCATCCCAGGCCGCGTCCTCGTCCTCCTCCTCCAGCAGCGCGCGCTCGCGCTCGAACAGCGGCTTGAGCGCCGCGAAGGCCGGCTCCGGCTCCCAGCCGCAAAACGTCCAGAACATGTCGGTCTCCGCGACCGGCAGCGTGCCGAGCAGGGTCTCGCCCTGCCAAAGCTGGAAACTGGTTTCGCTCATAGGTCCAACAACGCCTCCCGGGTCCGCTCCCCGCGCTTCCGTCTGTCCCAATCCCCCGCAAAACCGTCAGCGCCCGACCATCGCCGAAGAATGGCGAGATCAGGGCTGCTGTGCGTTGCGTCGTAAGGTTGCCGGCGGATGATACACCTGCGGCCTGAGGCTGGCAAGCAGCGACGGATCAGAACGTGTCGCCGCTGCGGTCGCGGGTGAGGGTTTGCTCGATGGTGACGGATGTCTCGCCCCAGAGCGAGCGCTGGAACGCGAGCAGGAAGATCCGTTCTTCGGTCTCCCGCCCGTCGTAGGCGCTGGCGAAGGCGATCTCCCAGCGCCGGGGCGCCAGGCGCCGGACATGCCAGCGCGGCCCGGCGAGGGCGGCGCCGTAGTGGGCCATGATCTCGTCTTCGGTGTCCGGGGTGGCGAACCAGGCGAGCGCGAAGGGCGCCGGGGCGTCCGGCCAGCAGGCGCTGGCGCTGGCGCCGGGGTAGCGCAGCCAGGGCGCTTGGCCATCCGCGCAGGCGGCGGCATGGGCCGGCGGCTGGCGCGTCAGCCAGTCGAGCAGCGGCAGCCCGCCGGCCAGCAGTGCGGCGATGATCAGCGCGGTTCGCAATCGATGTCGTCGCATCGTCCCTCCTGCCGTATCGACGCCGGCCGCAGCGCCGAGTTCCCGCCCGCGCCGGAGATTTGATCCGGATGAATCGTTCATACCTTGCATTGCAAAGTATTCTGTAATATCTGGTATAGTAGGGAACATACGACTGTTCCCCATTATGCGATCAGCCTAATGGCCCTACGAGGAGCACCCAATGACCTCCAGCCCAGTGTCAACCCCCTCGTCGCAGGAATGGCGCGCCGCCGTCGCCCCGTATCGCACCGCGAGCGTCAAACGCAGCCTTTGGCAGATCGCTAACACGATTCTGCCCTTTTTGTTCATCTGGTACGCGATGTACTGGGCGCTGGACTACTCGATCTGGCTGACGCTGGCGATGCTGCCGGTCGCGGG
>DASWWB010000147.1:0-6467 GCA_036406115.1 Herpetosiphonaceae bacterium | reverse complement strand
GGGATAGAGGCTGTGGAGCAGCGTCACGGCGGCGGCGGGCAGCGGGGCCGCGAGAATGACGGCGGCATGGCGCGGCACGAAGCCCGGATCGCCGATCACCGCCGCGTTGAGGCCGGCGGCCAGCGCCCGGGCCAGCTCCTGGCTGATCGCCGCCCCGCCGCCGAAGCCCTGGAGCTTGGCGTGGGCCGCCGGGGCTTTGCGCTCCAGCTGATCGGCGATCGCGGCGCTGAGCGGCGTTCGCCGCAGGATCAGCTCCAGCGCCAGGCCGGGCTGGATCTCGGCGCCCAGCACCGCGACATAGGCCGGATCGTAGCGCCGGATCGCCTTCCAGGTCGCGGCGGCGAGCCGCAGGCGCAGATAGTCGGTCAGCGGCGACGGCGCCTCCAGGGCCTGGATGAGCGCGTCCAGCCCGAACGAGCGCGTCGTGAAGCGCGGATTGGTTTTGACCAGCTGCGAGGTGCCGCCGACCGCCTCCAGGAACAGCGCGAACAGCTTGTCGAGGTCGCCGCGCTGCTCCGGCGGGGCGATGAAGCCCTGCGAGCCCTCGTTGTCGGCGGTCTCGATGTGGTGCGAGCGCAGCACGCGGTACAGGTCGCTTTCGGCGCGCTCCAGCCGGCGGCCGAAGACATCCGCGAACAGCACCAGCAGCCGCCCCGCCTCGGCGGGATCGTAGAAGTGGGCCATGCGCCGCAGGATCGCCAGCGCTTTGCCGGTCAGCTGCTCCATCATCACACCTGAATGCTAAAGCTCGGCCCGCCCGCCGCCGAGCTGGCCGGCGCCAGGAAGACTTTCTCGAAGGCCCGCACGTCGATCGCCCCGCCGTCGTTGCGCCCGTCCAGCGCCGCCGCCGCCGCGCCCTGGACCTTGTAGACCCGGCAGTCGCCCGCCGTCCAGCTGGCCTGATTGACCTGCGGGTGCTGGGCGGCCCGCTTGCGAATCTCCTCTAAATCGACATCCTGCTCCGGTTTCAGGCCCTCCAGATAGGCCTGGATGGCGCCGCGGACCTCGCCGGCGACCTGTCGGCCCTGGGCGTCGGTGGCGGCGTCCGGCAGCGCCAGCTTGATTGTCCCCGCCAGCTCCAGCCGGTCGCTGTAGACGAAAATCACCGCCGGCACCGGCTTTTCGACAAAGCTGACGCTGATCGCCGAGTCTTCCAGGCGGGCGGCGCTTTGGAACGGCCGGGCGATCAGCTTGAGGGCGTGGCCTTTGCGGTGGTAGGCCGTGATTTTGCGGCTCAGCTCGTCGTAGTTGAGCGGGTCGCCGGGCTGGAGCTGGGCGAACTGGGCGCTGAGCGCCTCCTGGATATTGCGGCGCTTCTCCTCGGGGTTGGGGCTGGGGTCGGTGAGCTGGACGAAGACCAGCACCGGCAGCTCCTTGACGCCGGCCGCCACCCGCACCTGGGCCGGCACGAAGCGCTCGGAAATCCCGCTCTCGATCCGCTTGGCCGCCGGCGCGAAGCGCTCGCGGGCCAGCATCAGCGGCTGCTGGTTGGCGACGGCGACCGTCACGTCGCCGACGACCAGCGGCTCCCAGAGCGCGTCCTGGGCGGGCAGCTCGCCGGCCCTGCCGCTGACCACCGCCTGGACCGGCTGCTCGATCCGGGTCTCGTTTTCCTTGAAGCCGGGCGAGGCGCTGATCAAAAAGCCCTGGCCGCCGAGCGTGCGGACGATCCGCGGCACGTCGATCGGCAGCGGCTGGGCCGAGGCCGGCCGGGTCAGGACCAGCTTGCCCTGGGCGAAGGCGTTGACCTCGCGGTAGGCGTTGAGCTGCACGTCGAGCAGGTCGCGGACGCCCTTGACCGCCAGGATCTCGCTGGTGAGCTGCGAGAACAGCAGCGGCTGGCCCATGCGCAGGCCGTCCAGGTAGCCGGCGATCGCGTCGCGCACATGGCGCTCCAGCTGCTCCAGCTCGGCGGGGGCGATGCGCGGGTCGGGCTCGATCCGGGCCACCGCCTCGATGTTGATCGGCGCGGCGGCCTTGAGCACCGCGTAGACGCCGGCGGCGCGGGTCTCCTCCAGCCGCTGGCGGACGAGGCGCTCGTTGCGGTCGTGCAGCCGGTCGACGAAAATCTCCAGCGCGCCCGCCTTGCCGCCGGCGAAATCCTCGTGGATGCGGACCTCGCGCACGTCGGGGACGCTGAGCAGGGCCTGTTCGATCGCGGTGGCCGAGGCCCGGCCGGAGGCGAGCAGGGTTTGCTTGGCGCGCAGGCGCAGCTCGTCGTCGGTCTCGCGGTCGCGGCCGCCGAAGCGCACCGGCTGGCGGTTGACGACATCCTTGACGCCGGGCAGCGGCCGGGGCAGCACCGTGATTGTTTCGGCCTCGGCGGCCTGGTCGCGGCCGCGCTCCTCGGCGCGGATGCGGACCTCGGCGCTGGGGGCGCCGGCCGGGATCAGGCCCTCCTCGGCGGTGACGTAGGCTTTTTTGGCCGGCGATTGGCTGGGATCCTCCCTGGTCGTCAGCAGGGTGCCGATGGGGATCGGCACGGCCTCGGTCGAGCCGCGCTCGCGGCCGAAGGTGACGGCGCCGGTGGCGAAATCGGGCTCGTTGCGCCGGATCCCCAGCACCGCCACCACCCGGTCGAGGTGGGCGCCCTGGGCGGTGTCGATGAAGCCTGATTGATAGACCAGGTCCATCTGCTCGTACAGCACCGCCAGCTCGTAGGCGAACGACTCGAACAGCGAGCGGGCGACGCTGCCCTCCTCGAAGTCGTTCAGCTCGGGCAGCCTGGCCCGCGAGTCGGCGACCATGCTGGCGTAGATCTCGCCGAAGGTTTTTTTCTGGATCGTCATCTAGCCCTCCAGCGGCAGCGCCAGCTCGACGATGAGCGGCGCGTCGTTGTCGATCGGCCGCACCGCGAGCGTGACCGCCAGCGTGGCGCGGGCGCGGCGGTCGGGCGGCGCGACCGTCACCGCCAGCACCTCGCGGATGCGCGGCTCGTCGGCCAGGCTTTCGCGGATGCAAAACTCGGCCAGCAGCTGGGTGCGGCGGTTGTTGGGCTCGCCGATCAGCAGATAGAGCCGCGAGCCGTAGCCGGGATGGCCCAGCCCCGCCAGCTCGCCCTGGCGCGTCAGCAGCCGGTTGCCGATCGCCTGGGCCAGGTTGGCCCGGCCGCGCGCCAGCCCCAGGCCGCCGCGCTGGGCGACCAGATCGACCGCCGCCCGGTCGCCCGCCCCGCGCCCGAGGCCGCGCAGCGTCAGTTGCAAATCCGCCTTGAGATCGCTGTCCATGCGCTCCTCCGCTAGCCGCCGATCAAGACCGTGCCGGCGGCCACCACCTGGCCCTTGGTTTTCAGCTCGTCGCAAATCGTCGCCGGGTCGCCGGCCCGCGCGGCGCCCTTGCCGTTGATCAGCACCGTCGCGCTGCCCTGGTCGACGGTCGCTTTGTTGTCAGGCGGCGACTGGAAGGGCGTGGCGGCGACCACCGGGTGCTGCGGCGTGTTGCTGCCCTGCGAGCCGGCAACCGCCGCCGGCTGGCCGCCGATGAAGACATCGCCGCTCAGTTTGGCGTCGAGCATGCCCGCGAAGGGCATCGGCGTCGGCGTCGCCACGCCCTGGACCATCAGCTTGTGCGTGCAGGCGCCCATCACTTGGTCGCCTTTTTTGGCCGCCGGCTTGCCCATCGCCCCTCCTAGTTCAGCTCGATCTTGGCGCCCTTGAGCTTCATGTTGCCCTTGGCCTCGATTGTCACTTCGTTGCCTTTGAGCGCCAGCGCGCCGCTTTTGGCCTCGATCGTCAGGGCTTTGTCGGAGGTGATGGTGATCGCCTCGCCCTTGATGTCGATCAGCAGACTGAATTTCTCGCCGGCCAGGGCGATCTGGTCGTCATCGATGGTGACGGTGTTCTTGCCGCCCTTGCTGGTGATGATGATGCGCCCCTCGGCGTCGATGTTAATCGATCCGCCCTCGGCGAGCGCGTGCTGGAGCAGGAACTCCCCCTCCTGGTTGGGCGGCGGCCGTTGCTCGTCGTTGTAGAGCCGGCCGGTGATCACCGGGGCGTTGATGTCGCCGCCGATGAACGACAGCAGCACCAGGTCGCCGACATTGGGGATGGCGGCCAGGCCGAGGTAGGGCGTGGCGACCGGCACGCGCGGCAGCTCCAGGTCCTTGCCGTCGGCCAGCTTGCGGTTTTTGAGCGTGACCGAGCACTGGTAGTTGTCGTTGTCGCCCTCCTCGGCGTGGGGGAAGACGGCGGTGACGACGCCCAGCTCGGTGGTGTGGACGCGCCGGGCCTCGCGCTCGGCGATCTGCCTGATCAGCGCCAGCAACTCCTCCATCAGCGGCCCTCCCAGCTGATCTCGCTGACAAATCCCCGGCGGCGGTTGAGGCGGTGGCGGACCGCCGTGATGCGGAAGGCGGCGTTGAAGGCGCTCTCGGCGAGTCCGGAGAAGCGCACTTCGTCGCCGGGGGCCAGCGCGGGATCGCCCAGCGCCGTCGCCGCGCCGCGGGCGGTCGCCGCCAGCCCTGCCAGCAGGTTGCCGGCGATGGTCTTGGCCTGGTCCGGCGTGCGGGCGGCGGCGTCGCTGAGGCGCAGCACCCGCCCCGAGCTTTTGCCGGCCGCTCCCTTGACCTCTTTTTTGCTCAGCCAGGAGGAGGCGGCCTCGCCCTGGCCCTGGCCGGCGGGGCTGGCGCCGTAGACCTCGACGCCGTCGGCGGGTGCGAGCGGCGCGCCGCTGAAGGCCAGCAGCTGCCGCCCGTAGGCCAGCTCGTGGGTCGCGGCCGGGGCGTGGGCGCGGAAATGGAGCTTGTCCTCGCGGTCGGCGAAGAACTCGAAGCCGCAACGCCGCGCCAGCTCGCGCAGCTGGGCCAGGGCGCTGGACTGGCTGCTGAGGGCGAAGGCGGCGAAGGCCAGCCCGTCCTCGATCGTGCCGGCGCTCAGCTTGGCGGCGCCGAGCAGGTCGCGGGCGATCGCGCCGGCGGTTTTTTGCTCGTACAGCGCGTTGGGAAAGAGCCGGGCCAAGGCCAGCGCGCCGCCGTAGGCCTCGATCGTCACCGCGCCCAGCTCGAAGGCGCAGGTCTCGACCGCGCCGCTGAAGACCTGGCTGGCGGCGCCGTCGTAGCCCAGCTCGACCCGCAGCGGGTCGCCGGGCTTGGCGGCCGGCGCGCCCTCAGCGGCGAGGGTGAGCCGGCACCAGTTGACCGGCGTCGCCAGCGAGGCGCCTGTCTCCAGGTCCAGCAGGCGGCTGCCGTCGCCGGAGCGCAGGCTGGCGCCGCCGAGGGCGATGCTGTGCTCGACGCGCGTCACCGTCAGGCCGCCAGCCGCGAGTCGAGGGTCGAGAGCAGCTGATTGTAGGAGTGGCTGAGCCGGTCAAGCCCGGCCTCCAGGTCCTCGTCGAGCCCGTCCATTTTCAGCTCCAGCACGGTGAACAGCCCCGAGATGTCGAAGCTCTGGCGCAGGGTGGTTTTGATTTTCTTGAACTCGTCGTCCAGCGGGCGGCGGATGAGCTGGTCCGGCAGCTGCTTGACCTTGGCGATGATTTTGAGATAGATATCGTCGAGCCGCGCCACGGTCTCCTCGGGATAGAGATGGGCGATCTCCTCCAGGATGAACGGATGGAGCGACTGGAGGCTCATGCCGAGCTGATCGGGGTAGCGGGCCTCGAAGATCACGCGGTTGAGGCGCAGCAAAGGTTCCTGGCTGGCGCGGCGGCTGTCGTACTCTGCCCAGGCCCGCTCCAGCTGGCCCTTGAGCGCGGCGTAGCGGTAGCTGTTGCGGATCTCGTCGGCGGTGCGGCTGGCGAAGGGCTTGTCGGTGATCAGCTTGATCGCGGCGCCGAGGCGCTGGGCCAGATCGTCGAGCGTGGAGCGGCTGGCGAGCGTGGTTTCGCGCAGCATGCCGTTGAGCGCGGCGACGATGTTGGCCTGGTTGGCGGCGCTGACGGTGCCGGCGGGATCGTTGCGCAGCAGCGCGAGCTGATCGCTGGTGAGCCGGGCCTGGACCAGGCCCATGATCCGGTCGTCGCCGGGGGCGCGGATGGCCGCCGCCAGCGCCGCCAGGCCGCCGGCGGCGAAGTCGCTCGCGGCGAACGAGTTGAGCAGCCAGGCCGGGCTGAAGGCCTCGACGCTGCGCTTGACCAGATCGTAGGTCGCCTTGATCGCGCCGATGATCGCCGCCCGCGTCGCCTCGATCGCCTTGATCACGCTGGCGATCGTCGCCTGGATCTGGGTTTGCAGCGTGTTGAGGATGTTGCCGACCGCCGCGTCGATCTTGGCCGGCAGCTCGGCAAGCGTCCGCAAGATGCGCTGGATGGCCTCGATCGCCTGGCCGAAGGGCGCCAGCTCGGCCTTGACCGCCGCAGCGAAGGCCCGCACCGGATCGCCGAACTGGCGCTTGAACATGCGGGCGACGACGTTCTGCACGTCGCGCTCGCTGAGGGCCAGCATCCGCGCCTCCTCGGCCTTGAGCGGCTCGCGGGCGGCGGTGACCAGCGGCCCGAGCTTGGCCTGGCTCAGGGCGGCGGCGGCGGCGGCG
>DASWWB010000146.1:0-2291 GCA_036406115.1 Herpetosiphonaceae bacterium | reverse complement strand
GCCGCCAGCTCCATCTGCACGTAGGCGAACTCGGCGCCCAGGGCCTCGGCCTCGCCGGCCAGGCCGGGCACGCCGCGGCGGTCGCGGTGGATGCGGATCAGCCGGCCCTTCTCCTCCAGGAATTCGGCCTGCTCGCCGATCGCGTCCAGCCGCTTGAGCACGCGCTCCAGGTGATAAACCCTGCTGAGCGTCTGGCGGGCGCTGGCCGGCTCGTCCCAGAAGCGCGGCTCGTTGGTGCGGGCCAGCAGCGCCGACACCTCGCGGCGCAGCTTCTTGACCGCCGGCGTGGCCTCCTCGTCCTCGCAGCGGTCGCGCAGCTCGCGGATCGAGCGCTGGACCGCCGACAGATCCGTCTCCAGCTTGCGATCGGCTGGCGGCGGGGGCGGCTCCGGCAGGTTGTCCTCGGGCTCGTCGATCGCCACGAAGCTGAGATGGATCTGCTCGTCGCGGACGCTGAAGCGCAGCAGATGGGACTGGTCGGCGCCCTGGTTGAGCAGCAGGCGAGCCAGCGGCAGGATGACCATCCGCTCGATCTCCCGCTGCAACGGCCGGGCGCCGTAGAGCGGGTGGAAGCCGCGCTCCAGCAGCTTCTCGATCACCGCGTCGTCGATCTCCACCAGCAGATTGCGCCGCACGATGCCCTCGCGCATCAGCAGCTTGCCCAGCTCGCGGCGGGTGATCAGGCGAATCGACTCGACGCTGAGCGGGCGGAAGGCGACGATCCGGTCGATCCGGTTGAAGAACTCGGGCCGGAAGAACTGCTCGGCCTCCTTGACGAAATAGCTGACCAGGCGGCCGTTGGCGTCGGCGTCGGCGGGCGCGGCCTGGCCGCCGAAGCCGATCGTCTGCATCTCGCGCCGGCTGGCGCCCAGGTTCGAGGTCATGATGATGATCGCGTTGCGGAAATCGGCGGTGCGGCCGCCGGCGTCGGTCAGGCGGCCCTCGCCCAGCACGCCGAGCAGAATATCGAAGACATCGGGATGGGCCTTCTCCAGCTCGTCGAACAGCACCACGCAGAAGGGCTGCTCGCGGACGCGGCGGGTCAGCTCGCCCTCGCTGTCGCGCTTCCAGGCGGTGCCGATCAGGCGCGGCAGGGCGTCGGCCGACGAGTACTCGCTCATATCGAAGCGGACCATGCGGTCGCGCGAGCCGAACAGGAACTCGGCCAGCACCTTGGCCAGCTCAGTCTTGCCGACGCCGGTCGGGCCGACGAAGAAAAAGGAGCCGAGCGGCTTCTGCGGGTCGTTGAGGCCGGCCTTGATGACCGTGATCAGATCGACCATCGCCTCGACGCCGTCGGGCTGGCCGAGCAGCCGCTCCTCGAAATAGGCCCGCACCTCGTCGTCGCGCATCGCCACCTCGTCGGAGAGGATGAGCGCCGGCAGGCCGGTGGCCCTGGTGAAGCTATTGATCGCATCGGCCCTGCTGAGCGTGCGGACCGTCGGGCTGCGCTCCTGGCCGGGCAGCGCGTCGCGGACCATATCTTCCAAAAAGCGCACCGCCTTGCCGGGGAAGGCGCGGTACGGCATGAAGCGGCGGGTCAGATCCAGCACCGCCGCGTTGGCCGAGGGCTCGATGCTGACATTGCGCGCCGCCTCCAGCCGGCGGCCGGTGGCCTGGACGATCGCCCCGGTGTCGGCCTCGTCGGTCGGTTTGACATCGATCCTGGTGAAGGCGTTCATGAAGCTGGGCTCGACCTTGAGCCCGACCTCGAAGCCTTCGGGCGCGCACTCGCAGATCAGCGTGATCTCGCCGGACTCGATGTAGGGGCGCAGGAAACGACCCATGTTGTTGTCGCTTTTCTCCCAGCGGCCGGCGTCGAGAATCTCGTTGGGATCGGCCATGTAGAGAATCTGGCGGCCCTTGCGCGCCTGGGCGATGAGCTTCTGGGTGCGGCCCTGCCACTCGCCGGTGTATTTCATGCCGGCGATCAGATTGTTGGCGGTGACGAACCAGATCTCGCGTTTTTTCAGCGCCTCGGGCACGGCGCCGGAGCGGATGCGCTCGACCACCTCGTGGAGCAGGGCGGTTTTGCCGACATCACCGCCGCCGACGAGCATCACGCTGTTCATGCGGTCGGCGGCCAGCGTCGTAATCATCTGCTCGACCAGGGCCTCGCGGCGATCGGCGCGGCCCAGCCGGCCGGCGGCGGCCTGATCGTTGAGCTTGAGGCCGCAGAGCCCGAGCACATCTTCCTCGCTGGCGTCGTTGCTGGGGGCGCGCGACGCGCTCTGGGGCTCCTCCGCGTCGGGCAGCTCCAGGGTGATCGCGTCCAGGCTCTCGACAGCGGC
>DASWWB010000145.1:0-2292 GCA_036406115.1 Herpetosiphonaceae bacterium | reverse complement strand
GCTCCGACTTTGAGCGCGGTTTTCTGCGGCGTGCCCATCCTGGCCACGTCGAGGGCGCGGACGTTGCCCTCCAGCTTGGTGGTCTGCTCGATCACCAGATCGAAGACCGGCTTGAGCGAGGCGTCGCCGATCTTGGCCTTGAAATCCTCGATGCCCTGGCGCGCCTGGTCCAGCGCCTGCTTGACCTCGGGCCGGCCCAGGACCTCGGTGATCTTGGCCAGCAGCAGGCGGATCTGGTCCTCCAGCTGCTTGAAGACTTTGGTCAGCTGGTCGTCGACCTTGCCCTGGACATTGGCGACCGCCGCGTCGAGCTTGATTTTGATCTCCTCGACTTTGGTGAAAAAGCCCTCGATCGCCCTGCCGAGCTGGTTGCAGCCGTCCTTGATCTGGGTCACGACCGGCCCGACATCGACCTGGGCCAGGAAATCCTGGACCTGCTTGGAGACCGCCGTGATCTGCTTCTCCAGGTCGCCGAGCACGCCGTTGACGCTGCCGATGCTTTTCTCCAGCGCGGCGGAGACATTGCGGGCGGCCTGCTCGGCCTGGGCGGCGGCCTGGCGCAGGTAGTCGTCGATCTTGTCGGCCATGGCGGCGAACTCTCGGACCGGCGCGACGATCCCCTTGAGGATGGCGGTGGTGCTGGCGGTGAGATCGTCGAAATAGGGCTGGAGGAAGACCTCGTCGGTGGCGCCGAAGTCCAGCACCTGCTTGAGCGCCAGCTTGAGCGCGGCGGTCTCCTTGGCCTGGAGCGCGGCGAGGGCGGCGCCGGCGCGGCCGAACAGGCCCAGGCCGGGCAGCAGCTCGGCGCGGCCCAGGTCGTGGAACTGGTCGGTCTGGCCGGCGGCGAGCAGGCCCAGCGCGCGCTCATACTGGGCGAGGTAGCCGCCTTCGAGCAGCTCGATCGCGGCGTTGACGGCGCTGAGCGGCATGGTCTGGCGCAGCGCGACGAGCTGGCCGACGTAGATCTCGGCCAGGGCGTCGCTGGTGAAGCCGACCATTTTGTCGGGGTCGGTGACCGTGTTTTTGACCGACTCGACGATCTTGAGCAGCATCGTCAGGATGCGGATGGGCGTGGTGGCGCCGGCGTCCTTGAGCTGCTGGATGGGCGCCAGCAGCGCGGCGGGGTCCATCCAGCCGACGGCCGGGGCGCTGGAGGGCGTCGAGACCTTGGCCGGCAGGACCGTGTTGGAGATCTTGCCCATCACGCCGTTGACATCGAAGGTCGGCTGGGGCAGCGAGACCGGCAGCGGGTTCGAGGTCACCTGGCCGACGAGCGCCGAGCGGTTGACGCCGTTGACTTTGCCGAGCGGCCCGTTGAGCTGGCCCATGAAGCCGTCCTTGGTCAGCGTGTTGGGCAGGGCCGGCACCGCGACCCCGGCTGAGGTTTCGGCGGGTGCGGCGGCGGCCACCTCCTGCCGGAGGGCGTCGACCTTCAGCTCCTGCAAGCCATCGACGCCCAGGCCGGTCGGGCTGAATTTGCCGTCGATCAGGCCGGTGAGCTGATGTTTGCCGGGCAACTCATTGAGCAACGATTGCATACGGTTCCTCGCACAGCATGATTATTCGCCGAAAAGGCCCCGCAGGGCGCCGAGCGAGCCCATCAGCCCGTCGGCGGCCTCGCGGATGGGATCGAGGGCGGTTTTGAGCGGTTCGATCGGATTGGTCAGCTCGGGCAGCGAGCCGAGCGCCAGCGCGTCGGGCAGGGTCGCGGTGTCGAGCAGCAGGCGGGCCTCGGCCTGGACGGCGGGCGTCAGCGAGGCGGCGCTGCCCGCTTGCTTGGGCGGCGGCACGTACTCGACCAGCAGCAGCGCGTAGCTGTACTGGTCGGGCTCGTCGGCGCGCTGGGTCGCGGCGAATGAATCGACGGTGACCCGGGCGACGTAGCCCTGGCCGACGATATCGGCGATGAAATCGACAGGCTCCTGCTTGAGATAGATGCCGCGCAGCCGCTCCAGCGCCTCCTGGGCCGCCGGGCCGTAGCAGATGCCCTCGATCCGCAGCCGCACCGAGCCGCGGCCGAGGTGCTGGGTGGCGTCGCCGGCCAGGCCCGGCACCCGGTGGTGGACGAAGGCCGCCTGCTCGCTGGTTTCGACGCGGTGGACGCGCTGGAGCGCCACGCCGCCGATCTCGATCGTCACAGGCCCTCCTCGTCGCCGTACCAGCGGCGGTACTCGCGGCGCAGCGCCCGCGTCAGCGCCGCGAACAGCGCATCTTCGTCAAGCGGCGGCGCCTCCCAGCCGGCGGGCTCGGGCCTGGGCGCCGGGGACGGGTCGATCCAGCCGTCGCCGCCCT
>DASWWB010000144.1:0-11091 GCA_036406115.1 Herpetosiphonaceae bacterium | reverse complement strand
GGTGGCCCCGGGCGTGCTGGTCGGCGCCGGGCCGGCGCCGCCGCTGAAGAAGCGCCACAGCTCGGCGCTGGCGTTCGGGCCCTGCGGATCGGTGTAGGTGCCGGCGGTCGAGCCGCCCGGCCAGGCGTGGCCCATGCCCTGGATCAGCCATTTCTCCAGCAGCAGGCCGCCGGCGGCGTCGTTGTAGCTGGTCTTGACATAGCTCCTGCCGCCGGGCACGCTGCCGTTGAGCGTGGCGTCGGCGGCGTTGTCGACGCTGTTGTTGTTGGCGCCGTCGTCGACATAATCATTGGTCTGCGCCCACTGGCTGAGGACCTGGTCGCCGTTGACGGGGGCGACCGTGTAGTCGCTGGTGCCGTGGAAGACAATCGCCCGGACGCGGGCTTTGGCCGAGCCCATGGCCTGATAGGCCAGCTGGCCCTGGGTGTCGGGGTTGGGGCCGCCCTGGCTCATGGCGGTGTAGGCGCTGAGTTTGCTGGTCGTAGCCTTGTACTCGAGGCCTGCGACCACGCCGATCGCCGAAAACAGGTCGGGATAGGTCGCGCCCATGATCACAGTCATGGCGGCGCCGGCCGAGATGCCGGCCACATAGCGCCGGGCCGGATCGACCGCGTAGCCGCCCTGGACGTCGCCGACCATCGCCGCCAGGATGGCCGGCTCGCCGGCGCCGCGGGCCTGGTGGGCGGGATCCCACCACTGCCAGCATTTGTTGGCGTCGATGCTCGACGGCTGCTCGGGATACAGCACCAAGAAGCCGTTGGCGTCGGCCAGGCCGTTCATATTCGTGCCGGCGGCGAAGTCGGTCGGGCTCTGGGTGCAGCCATGGAGCATCATCACCAGCGGCGCCGGCGTCCCTGGCGCATAGCCTGCCGGCACCCAGAGCCGGTAGTTGCGCGCGCCGTACGACGTGCTGACCGAGCCGTTGACCCAGGAGCCGGCCCTGGCGACCTGCGGCCGCAGCAGCAGCGCGGCGGCGAAAGCCAGGATGAGCAGCCCAATCCCCGAACGTTTCATGCGCGATCCTCCTTGATCACTCGGCGCCTGGCGCCGGATTGGCGGGTGTGCGTGGCGGGGCGATGCTCGGCGGGCGCGGCGCATGGAAACGATGCCGGGCAGCCTGAATCTAGCAGGCGCCGGTTACACTCGGGTTACAGGTTCGGGCGGCGGCCGTCCGCCGCCTAGGCCGGCGCGTCGGCCGCCAGCAGCGCGGCGAACGGCTCGCCGAGCAGCGGCTCCAGGTAGGGCGTGACGCCCCAGAACTCCTTGAGCCGGCGGTATTCGGCCAGCAGCGCGCTCCGCTCCGCCGGGCGCTGGTTGCCGCGCACCGCCCGGATCATCAGGTTCTTGCTGGTCTGGTCCGGAGTGACGAACTCGAAGATCTCGGCTTTGTAGCCCATGATCCGCAGGATGTGGGCGCGGAAGGTGTCGGTCAGGATGTCGGCGGTGCGCTGGCGCATGATGCCGTAGCGCAGGATCGGCCGCAGCGCGTCGGCGTCGATCTTGGCGTTGAGGTACTGGTGGCAGCAGGGCACGCTGAAAATGAAGCGGGTTTCGGTGCGGATGGCGAGGGCCAGCGCGTCGTCGGTGGCGGTGTCGCAGGCGTGGAGCGAGAGCAGCATGTCGGGCCGCTCGCCGGGCTGCCAGTCCTCGATCGGCGTCTGCTGGAACTCCATCGCCTCGTAGCCCAGCTCGTGGCTTTGGCGGGCGCACTTGGCGATCAGCTCGCTGTTGCGGTCGATGCCGATCAGCCGGGCCGGGATGGCGCGCACATTGTTGAGGTAGTGGTAGGCGGCGAAGGTCAGATAGGCTGAGCCGCAGCCGCAGTCCACGATCCGCAGCGGGCCGTCACCGGCGGCGTCGGGGCCGAGCGCGCCGTCCAGCGCCCGCAGGAATTCGTTGATCTGGGTGAACTTGCGCTGCTTGCTGGGCCGCACCTGTCCGTCAGGCGACATAATGCCGATCTTCTCCAGAAACGGATCGGGCCGGTCGACCGGCAGCGGCAGGTCCTTGACCCGGTTGTGGGCCAGGTCCGGCGCGGCGGGGGCGGCGAGCCGCTCCCTGCTCACCAGCAGCTTGCCCTTTTTGCTGCGCCGGAGCTGGATGCGCTCGCCGGTGCGCTCCAGGGTGATGTTGCCGAACGGCAGCTCAAGCGCGGCGCGGATCTGCTCGGCCGCCTCGGCGCCCTGGAAATTCTTGGTGATATCTTTGCGCTCATCGAAAAAGGAGAACTGGATGGCCGCCCGGCCCTTGATCCGCACCGGCCGCGCCACGACGCGCTTCCAGGGCACCGACGGATCGCGGACCGCGCCGCTCAGCGTCAGCCGCACAAAGGTCTGTTCGTCGGCGACCAGGGCCGCCAGCTCCTCCCGGTAGGTTGATTCGTTCATGGTATCGCCTTGTCTGCTATCGTTTGAACGCTCCATTATACACCGTCGCCGGGCCGTACTATCCGCTGCCAGAGCGCTGTCGCGCGGGGCGGAGCGCACCCGCTCGCTTGCGCGCGAGATTTGCCCTATAATAGGCTCGCAGCCATCATGTTCCCCGACGCCGGAGGAGACCAACGCCTATGTTCGAACCCAGCCTCCCGCAATCTGCGCCGCCCCTGCCCGACGGCGAGCAAGCCTCCTTGCTGTCGCGCCTCAGTTTCCGTTCGCTGCGCCTCAATGTGTTCGCAGCCATCGCCCTCACCGCCCTGTTGCTGGTGGTGCTGCTGGTCTTCCCGCTCCAAAGCACCATCCTCAACCGCTTCGTGGCGCTGGAACATGAGACATTGCTGACCAACCTGACCCGCGCCGAGGAGGCGCTCGCCGCCCAGCTGACGGCGCTGAACAAATCGGTCCGCGACTACGCTGCCTGGGACGGCACCTATGATTTCATGGACACGCTGGACCAGGGCTACCTGGAGGAGAATCTCACCAACTCGGTGATGGAGAACACCGGCGTCAACGTCGCGCTGATCTTCAACCCCCAAGGCCAGATTGTCCTGAGCAAAACCCTGGATTTCGCCGCCGGCGCCGGCTATCCGCTGCCTCCCGAGCTGAGCGCGCTCGCCGCCGGCCCGCTCGTGCAGTTCGATAACGACGATGATACGAATGTCGGCATCCTGCGCGCCGCCGACCGGACCTTCCTGCTGGCCGCGAGCCCGGTCCTGCCCTCCAGCGGCGCGGGGCCGAGCAAAGGCGCGATGATCTTCGGCCACGCGCTCAGCCCCGAGGATATCACCGCTCTAGCCAACACCACCAAGCTCAATCTCTCCATCCACCGCCTCGACCTGCCCGGCGCGCTGCCGGCTGATGTCGCCGACCAGCTGCGCGCCGGCACCAAGGAGATCGTGCAGCCCCTGAGTGACCGCCAGCTGCGCGGCTACCGCGTCGCGACGGATCTGAACAACCAGCCGGCGCTGGCGTTCCAGGTCGACATGGAGCGCGCGATCTACGCCCAGGGCCGCACCGGCGTGCTCTATTTCCTGGGCATGCTGGTGCTTGGCGCCGTCATTTTCGTCGCGGTGGGCTACTTGCTGCTGGGGCGGATCGTGCTGGCGCGGGTGTCGCGGCTCAACCGCGAGGTCGGCTCCATCACCGGCGACGGCGATCTGATCAGGGTGACCGAGAGCGGCCACGATGAGCTGTCCCAGCTCAGCCACTCAATCAATGAGATGCTGGGCAAGATCGAAACCGCCGATGGCGCCCGCCTCCAGGCCGAGGAGGAGCAGAACAAGCTCAACCAGCGCCTGCTGGCCGCCCGCGATGCGACCCTCGACAAGCTCGCGGCGCCGATCATCCCGATCAGCGACACGGTGATTGTGATGCCGCTGATCGGCGATGTGGACGACCAGCGCGCCGACAAGATCCTCCACGTCTTGCTGCGCGGCATCAATCAGCTGCGCCCGCGCACGGCGATCATCGACATCACCGGCATCACCGAGGCCAACCCGGCGGTGGTCACGCTGCTGGGCCGCATGTCCGGCGCCGTCCATCTGCTCGGCTCCAGCCTGGTTCTCACCGGCATCAGCGCCGAGATCGCCCAGGCGCTCGCCGACAACGACGATCTGACCGACGGCATCTCCACCTACGGCAATCTCCAGCAGGCGATCGTCACCGCCCTGCGGAACTAGCCGGGATCGGGGACTGAGGAGCCGCTGCCGCAATCATAAAACGAAGCAAAACACAGGGCCGGGGATCAGATCGATCCCCGGCCCCGTCGTGCGCTGATCCGCCAGCGCGGCCCAAGCCAATCTGGCCCCTGGCCCCTTTCCCTAGCGCGGCAGCGGATAGACCAGCTGGCTCTGGAAGCGGGCCGGCGGCAGCTTGTCGGTGGTGAAAAAGCCGGGCGGCGCCGCGATCAGGTCGGGCAGGCGGTTGACGACGGTGGCGCAGGTGACGGGGATCGACGCCGGCTGCGGCATCTTGATCACCGTGTCCGGCTCGCCGCGCAGCGCCCAGTCGTTGCAGTCGTCGGCGCTGCCCTCGTAGACCTTGCCGACGCACTGGGTTTCGATCACCGGCCCCTGGTGGGTGGCGACCGTCACCACCGCCGACATGCCGATCACGTCGCCGGCGGGGATGATCCGCCCCAGCGCCTGGGAGCGGATGTCGGCCTCCAGGGTGATCGGCACCAGCCGCTGGCTGATCGATGCGATCGTCCAGCCCAGCTGCGAGCACAGCCACTCGTTGGAGTTCCACATATACGAGGGCTGGCCCTGGTCGGCGGCGATCTCGCGCTCGAACTCGGCGACGGTCAGGCCCATGCCATGGACTTTGGCCAGCGCCAGGCCGTATTGGTCCGAGTTGTAGACGCAGAGCCCCTCGATCCGGTCGATGCGCTGGCTGGCGCCGGCCAGGCCGGTGATCATCGAGCCCCAGAGCACGTCCTGGTAGCCGGAGCCGGTCAGGGTGCAACCGTGATCCTTGGCCAGGCGGTCCAGGCGGTTGGCGCGGGCCGGCGCGGTCGTCCAGGGGAAGAAGGCCTCCTCGCAGAGCGAGATCGCGTTGACGCCGTGGCGGGCGACCGTCGCGTAGAGCGGCTCCATGTCCTCCATCAGGCTGGTGGTGGCGATGATGCAGACATCGGCGTCGCACTCGGCGAACAGCGCGTCCGGGTCGTTGCGGACCGGCAGATTGAGCCGGCGGCCGAGCCCGGCGACCTCGCCGATATCGCGGCCGAGCCGGGCGGGATTGCGGTCGATCGCGCCGACGATCTCGGCGCCCTTGGCGTCCAGGTAGCGCAACAGCACCTGGCCGGTGTTGCCGCAGCCCCACTGGACGACGCGGATCTTGGGCGCGACATGGTTCAGCGTGGCGATAGATCGGCGGCGGGCCATGGCTCCTCCTTGCTGCCGGGCGCCGCGAGCCGCGCCCGTGCGAAAATCACATGACTGTAGCCGGCGGCGCTGGCGTCCTCGACGTCGTGCGCCTCAAGCTCGATGGTGGCGCCGTCGAAGCCGATCGCCAGCAGCGCCGCCTCGACGTGCCGCTCGTTGAGCGCCAGCGCCGGCAGGATCTGGTCGCCGTTGGGCCACCAGGTCGCCTCTTTGATCAGGGTCATGAGCAGCGTCCCGCCGGGCTTGAGGACCGAGCAGCAGTTGGCGACATAGCGCTGCCACTCCTCGACGGTGCCGGCCACCACATCGGCGCCATAGCAGTGCGAGACAATATCGTAGCGCCGCGCGACCGGCCCGCCCAGCGGATGGGCGTGGCGGATGTCGCAGGCCAGCAGCCTGGTGACCTTCGAGCGCGCCAGCCGCTCGCGCTCGGCGCAGTCGTCCGGCGCGGCGGGCCTGCCCTCAAGCCGCAGCGCCTCGCCGACGATCGGCTGCCAGCCGAAGGCTTCGGGCGCGCCGTCGCGCCACTGGCGGATCTCCGTCAGATTGGCCGGGAGCAGGTCGCAGGCATGGATCTCGGCCACCCGTGTCGCCGCAGCCAGGTATTGATAGACGACCGGGCCGCAGCAAAAATCGATCACCCGGGCGCCGGGCGCTGCGGTTTGATAGGAGCGGCGCAAGAAATCGAGCGTCGCGGTGTGCTCGGGGGTCACCTGGCGATGCCAGGATTCCAAAAACAGCCGCGGGTTGAAGGTCTGCCAATCGTCGGTGATCTGGATCGATGTCGTAGTCATTGGTTGCTGTTCCTTGGGCGGAGCGGCGGCTCCTGCTGCTAGCGCTGATCGCCGCCGCCTTGGCGCGGCGTCGTTCAGCGTGGCATGGATGGATGGTCGGTCGGTCAATCGGTCAGTCCTGTGGCGGCGAGCCGCGCGGTGATAAAGATAATCTCATCGTAGCCCTCGCTGTCGGCGGCGGCGACCTGTTCGGCGCGCAGGTCGAGGCTGGCCGGCGCGAAGCCGATCCGCCCCAGCGCGGCGGCGACGCTGGCCTCGTCGAGCGGGACGGCCTGCATGCGGCGGCCGCCCAGCGCCCACCAGCTGGCGTTTTTGATCACGGCGGCGATCAGCGCGCCGCCCGGCTTGAGCGCCGCGCAGCAGCGGCGCATGGCCGCCTCCCACTCCGGCAGCGTGGCGAAGATCGAATCGGCGCCGTAGCACATCGAAAGCGCGTCGTAGATGGGCCGCTGGGACGGGCCGAGCGGCTGCGCCTGGCGCAGGTCGCAGGGCAGCAGCTCGGTGACGGCGCGGCGGACCTCGGCCGCCCGCCCGGCGATCTCAGTGGCCTGCGGCGGCCGGCCCAGCTCCAGGCGCAGCGCCTCGGCGATCACCGGCGACCAGTCGAAGGCGCCGGGCGCCGCCTCCAGCCAGCGGCCCAGCTCGGCCAGGTTCTGCGGCAGGTAGTCGCTGGCGTGGATGGCTGCGGCGCGCGGGGCGGCGGCCAGGAATTGGTAGATCGTCGGCCCCGAGCAGACATCCAGCACCAGCGCGCCTGGCGGGAGCGCGCCGTGGGCCGCGCGTAGGAAATCCAGGGTCGCCGTGATCTCGGGCGTGACCTGGCGGTACCACTGCTCCAGGTAGGGTCGCGGCTGGAAGCCGCCCCAGTCGCCGCTGATCTCCGTCTCGTGGCTGGTCATCGCGCCTCCTCTCAGCGATGCGGATCCTCGTGGCGGTCGCGCCAGCCCTCGGGCGCGATGACGGTCTGATCGCCGCTGAGCAGTGCCGCCACGCCGCCGGCAGGCCGCCCGGCGGAGCGGCAGTGGGCGCAGGTGGCCGGGTCGTGCGGCGCGTAGTCGGTCGGCTGGGCGTAGGCGCTGATGTAGCCCTCGTAGTTGCGCACGATCACCTTGCTGTCCGACGAGCTGATCAGATAATTGGGCAGGATCGGGATTTTGCCGCCGCCGCCCGGGCTGTCGATCACATAGGTCGGGATGGCGTAGCCCGAGGTGTGGCCGCGCAGCGCCTCCATGATCTCCAGGCCCTTGGCCACCGGCGTGCGGAAATGGCCGGCGCCATGGACCAGATCGCACTGGTAGAGGTAGTAGGGCCGCACCCGCTGGCGCACCAGCTTATGCAGCAGGTCGCGCATGATGTTCGGGCAGTCGTTGACGCCGGCCATCAGCACGGTTTGGGCGCCGAGCGGGATGCCGGCGTTGGCCAGCCGCTTGAGCGCCAGGCAGACCTCGGGCGCCAGCTCCTTGGGGTGATTGAAATGGATGTTCATCCAGAGCGGATGGAACTCGCCCAGCATCGCCGCGAACTCCTCGGTGATGAGCTGGGGCAGGAACAGCGGCACGCGGGTGCCGATCCTCACGATCTCGACATGCTCGATCTCGCGCAGCCGGGCGAGGATGCGCTGGAGCAGCTTGCGTGGCAGCAGCAGCGGATCGCCGCCCGAAAGCAGCACGTCGCGGATCTGCGGCGTCCGCGCGATATAGTCGAGCTGGCGCTCGTAGTCGCGGATGCTGAACATCGCCGCCGGGTCGCCGACGATCCTGCTGCGGGTGCAGAAGCGGCAGTAGGAGGCGCACTGGGTGGTGACGAGCATCAGCACCCGATCGGGGTAGCGGTGGACCAGCCCCGGCACCGGCGAGTGGCTGTCCTCGCCCAGCGAATCGGCCATGGAGCCGTCGAAATCGGCCAGCTCGCGGCCGGTCGGCATGATTTGGCGGCGGACGGGGCAGTCGGGATCCTCGGGATCCATCAGGCTAGCGAAATAGGGCGTCACATCGACGCGGAAGCGGTCGGGCGCCTGGAGGCCGGCCCGCTCCTCGTCAGTCAGGCGGATGACCCGGGCGAACTCCTCGGCGGTGTTGAGTCGGTGGGTCAGCTGCCATTTCCAATCGTCCCATTGCTCGCGGGGCACGTCATGCCAGGGGCTGGGCGGGGCTTCGTGGTGGATCGTATCGTGCGTGTCGCGGGCCATAACTTCTCTCCTTGGGGGTTAATGATCGTCGCAGGTGATCGATGGGCCGGTCAGCGCGGGCCGGATTGGCGCAGCGCCTCGCGGGCGTAAGCTTCGAGCGTCGCCGCGTCCAGCGGCGGGCAGTCCAGGCCGGCGCGGCGCAGGGCGGCGTCGGCGTTGCGCCGGGAGACCGGGCGCCCGGCGTGGTAGCCCAGGCCGTCAAGCTCCGCCGGATCGGCGGGGAACAGCTCGCGGAAGGCGTAGAGCGGGTGGTCGGGCGCGGCGGCCTCGGCGAGCAGCCGGGCGCGCCACTCCGCGTAGGGCAGGCGGGCGACGGGCCGGCCGGCGGACTCCAGGGCCTGGAGCGCCGCCTCCAGCTCGGCGGGCTGGTCGTGAAACAGGTGGAAGGCCTGGCCCAGCGCCTCGGGCTGGCGCGCGATCGCCGCGATCGCCTGGCTGACGAAATCGACCGGCAGCATGCGCTCGCGCAGCTCCAGGGCCGGCGCCGCGCCCATCGCCGCGCAGCCGGCCAGCAGGCGGAAGAAGAAATCATCGCCGTTGCTGGCGCCCGAGCGGCTGTCGCCGGCGATCCGGTCCGGCCGGTAGATGCTGGCGGGCAGGCCGCGCCGCCGCGCCTCCAGCACCAGCCGCTCGGCGACCCATTTGCTCTGGACGTAGCCGCTGTCGCTGTCGATGGCGGGCAGCGCCGTCTCCTCCGCGACTTCGGCTTCGCCCCCTGCGGCCGCCTCGGCCACCGCCAGGGTCGAGATGAAATGCAGCTGCTTGAGCCGCGCCGTCCCCGCCAGGCGGATCGCCTCCTGGGTGCCGAGGACATTGGCGGCCTTGAGCGCCCGGTAGGGATAGACGAAATTGACGGCGGCGCCGTTGTGGTAGATCACGTCAATGGTCTCGGCCAGGTCGGCGAAGCGCGCCGCATCCAATCCGAGCAGCGGCTGGCCCAGATCGCCGGCGAGCGGCCGGATGCTGCCTGCCAGCCCGTCATGCCAGAGGCCGTAGCCGCGCAGGCTGGCCTCGATTCGCTTGCCGGCGGCTTCGTCGCTCGCGGCGCGGGCCAGGCACCAGATCTCGGCGCCGGGCTGGCGGGCCAGCTCGGCGAGCAGGAACGCGCCCAGGAAACCGGTGGCGCCGGTCAGCAGCAGCCGCTGCGCCCCGGCGGCGGGCGCCAGCCCGGCGAAACCGATGTCAGGATCCAGCTGCGCCTCGGCGGCGAAATCGATGTCTTCAGCCGCCGGCCGCGCCAGCCCGCCGTCGATCAGCAGCGCCAGCTCGCCGAGCGTCGGGTAGGCCAGCAGATCCTGGAGCGACAGCTCGGCGCCCAGGGCGTCGCGCGCCCTGCCGATCAGATGCATGGCCAGCAGCGAGTGGCCGCCGAGATCGAAGAAGCTGGCGGCCGGATCGACGGCGGGCAGATCCAGCAGCTCGCGCCAGATCGTCGCCAGCGCCGCTTCGGTGGCGGTGTAAGCGGTTTCATGGCCTGCGTCGTGGATTTGGGCCGGCTTGGGCAGGGCGCGGCGGTCAAGCTTGCCGTTGGGCGTGAGCGGCAGCGCCGGCAGCGCGACAAAGGCGGCGGGCAGCATGTAGGCTGGCAGGCGCCCGGCGAGATGGGCGCTCAGCTCGGCGGCGGCGGGCGCGGCGCCCTGCTCGGCGACCACGTAGGCGGCGAGGTAGGAGCGGCCGGGCTGGTCCTCGCGCGCCAGCACGATCGCGTCGCGCACGAGTGGGTGCTGGCAGAGCGCCGCCTCGATCTCGCCGAGGGCGATGCGGTGGCCGCGAATTTTCACCTGGTGGTCGCGGCGGCCGAAATACTCGATCGCGCCGTCCTCGCGCCAGCGGGCCAGATCGCCGGTGCAGTAGAGCCTGGCGCCCGGCTCAGGGGCCCAAGGATGCGGGATGAACTTGGCGGCGGTGAGGGCCGGATCGCTGAGGTAGCCGCGGCCCAGGCCCAGGCCGCCGATGTGGAGCGTGCCCAGCTCGCCGTCGGCCGCCGGCTGGAGCTGGTCGTCGAGGATCAGGGTTTCGACGCCGGGGAACGGCTGGCCGATCGGCACCTCCTGGAACGGCCCCGCCGCGCGGTTGGCCGTCAGGTCGTAGGTCGTGGTGATCGCGGTGGCCTCGGAGGCGCCGTAGGTGTTCATCAGGCGGATGCGGGGATCGATGTGGCGGTGCCAGAGGGCGACGCGCTCGGGATTGGCCCGCTCGCCGCCGATGATCACCAGGCGCAGCGCCGCCAGCTGATTGATCTCGTCGCGGGCCGGATCGATCATCAGCTCGTGCCAGAAGGCGCTGGCGAGATTGAGGACCGTCAGCCGCCACTCGCGGCAGCGCTCCAGGAAGCCGCGGGCCGAGTCGAGCATCTCGGGATCGCGCAGCAGCAGCGCGCCGCCGCTGGCCAGGGTCGGGTAAATTTCCTCGGCGCTGGTGTCCCAGCTGATCGACGAGCACTGGAGCACCCGGTCGGCGGCGGTCATGCCGTAGTGGCCGACCGCCTGGGCGGCGAAGTTGGCCAGCGAGCGGTGCTCGATCGCCACGCCCTTGGGCCGCCCGGTCGAGCCGGAAGTGTAGATGAGATAGGCGAGGTTGGCGGGGGCGGCGCTTGGCGGCGGCGGGCTGGCCTGCTGGCGGCTGATCTCGGCCGCCGCCCGCTCCAGCTCGACGATCGCCGGCCCGGCTGCGGCGATCTCGGCCAGCCGTCCGGCCAGCGCCGTTTGGGTGACCACCGCCAGCGCCCCGCTGTCCTCCAGCATGAGCCGGAGCCGCTCGGCGGGATAGGCGGGGTCGAGCGGCACGTA
>DASWWB010000143.1:0-2363 GCA_036406115.1 Herpetosiphonaceae bacterium | reverse complement strand
GCGGCGCGCGTCCTGGGCCAGGCGCTGACGCTGGCGGAGCCGGACGGGCTCATCCGCGTTTTCGTCGATGAGGGCGAGGCCATGCAGCGGCTGCTCCGCGAGGCCTTGGCCGGCGGCCTCGCGCCGGATTTCGCCCGCCAGGTGCTGGCGGCCTTCGCGCCCGCCCCCGGCCCGGCGCGGCAGCAGGCGCCCTCGGCGATCGTCGAGCCGCTGAGCGAGCGCGAGATTGAGGTGCTGCGCCACATCGCCGCAGGGCGCACCGATCGCGACATCGCCGAGCGGCTGTTTCTCTCCCTCCACACCGTCAAGGTCCACGCCCGCAACATCTCTGGCAAGCTCGCGGTGGGCAACCGCACGCACGCGGTCGCCCGGGCCCGTGAGCTGGGCATCCTCGCCCTGCCCTGACGCGGGGCGCACCCCACGACGGGCGGTCGTTTTGCCATCCGCTGCGAGCCGGGCGCCGAGCGGCCCGGGGCTTGGGGACTGCTCGGCACGGCCCGGAACGTGCTAATCAATCCAATCAACCGCTTTGTATCCCCTGAGGAGTTAGGTATGGTTCGTC
Organism: Herpetosiphonaceae bacterium; assembly: GCA_036406115.1. Taxonomy (GTDB): domain Bacteria; phylum Chloroflexota; class Chloroflexia; order Chloroflexales; family Herpetosiphonaceae; genus DASWWB01. The sequence continues at coordinate 1,801 of DASWWB010000143.1, read as the reverse complement.
CCCTCCGCGCGCGCCGGCCGCGCGCCTGGTTCGGCGTCCTTTTGCTGCTGCTGGCGGGCAGCCCGGCCGCCGTCCGCCCTCCCGCCGCAGCGCCGGTGGCGGTGATTCTGCACGGCGGCTCAGCCGCCCAGGCCGCCGGGGCCGTCCAAGCCGCCGGCGGCACCGTCACCCAGCAGTTCAGCAGCATTCCCGGCGTGGCGGCGATCGTCCCGGCGGCGGCGCTGCCCGGTTTGCGCGCCCGGGGTTTCCAGGTCACGGCGGACGCGCCGGCGATCCAGAGCGCCGATCTGCCCCTGGGCCGCATCCCCGACGAAGCGACGGCCGAGGGCGCGCCCACCGATCAGGATCCCGCGCTGCTCTATCCCTCGATGGCCACCGGGGCGGCGCTGCTCCACCAGGACGATATCAACGGCCAGGGCGTGACCGTCGCCGTGATTGACTCAGGGCTGCCGCCGATGCTCCAGCCCTGGACCCAGGTCACCTCGACGACCCTCGAATACCGCGTCGCCGGCGTCGCGCGGCTGGTCTACCGCGATTTCGTCGCGCCGGGGCCGGTCGCGAACAGCAGCGATCCCTACGGCCACGGCACCCACGTCGCCGCCACGATCGGCGACGGCCGCAAGGTGCCGGGCGGCCCGAATGGCTGGCCGCTGACGCCCGGCGCCAAATCGACGCTTGGCCTGGCGCCCAATGTGAATCTGGTGGTGGCGCGCGCGCTCGACGGCGAGGGCCAGGCGCCCTACAGCCGGGTGATCGCGGCGATTGATTGGATCATCGCCAATAAAACCCGCTACAACATCTCGGTCCTCAATCTCTCGCTCCAGGCGCCGATCCACGGACCGTACTGGCACGATCCGCTGGCCCAAGCGGTGATGGCGGCCTGGGCCGAGGGGATCACGGTTGTGGTGGCGGCGGGAAACACCGGGCCGGCGCCGGCGACGATCACGGTGCCCGGCAACGTGCCCTATGTGATCACGGTCGGCGCGCTCAAGCCGGGGCTCTACACCGCCAGCCACCACGATGAGCTGGCCTACTACTCCGCCGCCGGCCCGACCGAGAGCAAGTTCATCAAACCCGATGTGGTCATCGCCGGCTCGCGCGTCATCGCGCCGCTGCCGACCGACAGCGCGCTGGTCGGCGCCGCCGGCCTGGCCAAGGAGCGCGCCCAGCTTGATCTGGGAAGCATGCGCAGCACCCAGAATCTCGCCTACTACTATCTGAGCGGGACCTCGATGGCGGCGGCCGAGGTCAGCGGGATCGTCGCGCTGATCAAGCAGCAGCAGCCCAATCTGACCAACGACCAGATCAAATACCGCCTGACGCTGACGGCGGAAACCGCCATGCGCGCCCCCGACGAGCCGGCCTACGCGATCTGGCAGCAGGGCGCGGGCCGGGTCAACGTCGCCGATGCGGTGCTGGGAATCTCGACCGCGGCCGCCAACGAGGGCATGGACATCGCCCTCGACCGCGACCACGAGAGCGGCACCCACTACATGGGCAGCACCGCCTATGATCCGGCCACCGACACCATGTACATCGACGGCGAGCCCGTCGAGGGCGGATCGTACCAGAGCTGGGCGGGGAGCTACCAGAGCTGGGCGGGCTCCTATCAATCCTGGGCCGGATCGTACCAGTCGTGGGCCGGCAACGCGCCCACCTGGGCGAGCGGAACCAGCGTGTGGAGCAGCAGCTACCCCTCCTGGTCGGGCAGCCTGCCGGCGGATCCGGCCCGCCAGCGCCTGTATCTGCCCGCAGTCACGTTCCGGCGGCGCTGAGTCCGCAGCCCCGCGCGCGAGGCCCC
>DASWWB010000142.1:0-2744 GCA_036406115.1 Herpetosiphonaceae bacterium | reverse complement strand
CGCCCCGCCGCCGAGCCGACGCCCATCCCGACCTCCGCCGACGCCCCGGTCTATCGGGCGGGGGCGGCGGCGCCTCCTCCGCCGCCTCCGCAACAGCAGCCACAGCCGGCGCGCCAGCCCGAGAGCGCCCCGCCAGCGGCGCCACCCCCGCCCTCGCCCTCGCCCGCCCGGCTCGACGAGATCACCGATCCGCTGGAGCGTTTGCGCGCCGCCAAGAATCGCGCGCGCCGCCAATGAGCGCCAACGAAGCAGAGGCGTTATGACATCGCCGCTCGACGATCCCGCCGCCATCCATCCGCTCCTGGCGGGCCAGATCGCCCAGCACTTGGGCGACACCGCCCAAAACGCCCCCCTGCGGGCGCTGCTGGCCGAGATCGCCGCCACCTACCGCCAGGCCGACGACGACCGGCTGGTGATGGAGCGCTCGCTCAAGCAGATGCTGCTGGAATTGCTCGACCGCAACCAGCATCTCCAGCGCATGCTCGACGAGTACCGCCAGCTGGAGGCCACGCTGCGCGACCGCGAGACCCGCCAAGGGCTGGTCGCCCAGGCCACCAACGACGGGCTGTGGGATTGGGACCTCAGGGCCGAGCGCATTTCGCTGTCGGATCGCTGGAAAGGGCTGCTGGGATTCGCCGATCACGAGCTGCCGTCGCAGATCGATGTATGGTTCGGCCGCATCCATCCCGATGATCTCGCTGATTTCAAGCTGGCGCTCGACGCCTATCTGGCCGGCCGCCAGGAAACCTTCGCCCAGGAGTACCGCGTGCTGCACCGCGACGGCTCCTACCGCTGGATGCTCTGCCGCGGCAGCGCCCTGCGCGACGAGCGCGGCCAGGCCCTGCGCCTCGCCGGCACTCAGACCGACATCACCAGGCGCAAGGCCGACCAGGAGCTGCAGCGCCACGCCGCCCTCCACGACCCGCTGACCGACCTGCCCAACCGCACGCTGTTCATGGACCATCTCGGCCAGGCGATCGACCGCGCCCGCGAGAATTCCAAGCATCTGTTCGCGGTGCTGTTCCTCGATCTCGATCGCTTCAAAGTGATCAACGACAGCCTTGGCCACCTGATGGGCGACCGGCTGTTGATCTCGATCGCCCAGCGCCTCCAGGCCTGCGTGCGGCCGGCTGACACGATCGCCCGCCTCGGCGGCGATGAGTTCACGATCCTGATGGAGGGCATCGATGACCTGGAGTTGGTGACGACGGTCGCCGATCGCATCCAGCGCGAGCTGTCGGTGCCGTTCCTGATCGGCGGCCACGAGGTGTTCACCACTGTCAGCATCGGCATCGCGATCAACACCCGGCGCTACGACCGCCCCGAGAACCTGCTGCGCGACGCCGACACCGCGATGTACCGGGCTAAATTGATGGGCAAGGCCCGCTACGAGGTCTTCCACAGCGACATGCACGACCACGCGATGGCGCTGCTGCGGCTGGAGGCGGAGCTGCGCCGCGCCCTGGAGCGCCAGGAGTTCGTCCTCCACTACCAGCCGATCATCTCGCTCAGCACCGGCAGGATCAGCGGCTGCGAGGCGCTGATTCGCTGGCAGCACCCGCAGCGCGGCCTGCTGTTCCCCGGCGAGTTCATCCACCTGGTCGAGGAGACCGGCATGATCGTCCCGCTGGACGAGTGGTCGATCCTCACCGCCTGCACCCAGCTCAAGGAGTGGCAGGACCAGGCGCTGGCGCCGGTGTTCGGCGCCGTCAATATCTCGGCCCGCACCTTCAAGCAGCAGGCGCTGATCGCCCTGATGCGCCGCACGCTGCTCCAGACCGGCCTGGAGCCCCAGTACCTGGAGCTGGAGCTGAACGAAAGCACGATGATCGGCCACGCCGACGAAACAATCGGCACGATGCAGGCGCTCAAGGCGCTGGGCGTCCGGCTGTCAATCGATGATTTCGGCACCGGCTACTCGTCGCTGAGCTATCTCAAGCGCCTGCCGCTGGACACGCTCAAGATCGACCGCTCGTTTGTCATCGACATCACCACCGACGCCGCCGACGCCGCGATCGCCACCACGATCACCAGGCTGGCCCGCTCGCTCAATCTGCATGTGATCGCCGAGGGCATCGAGAACGAGGAGCAGCTGGCCTACCTGGAGATGCAGCAGTGCGATTTGTTCCAGGGCTACCTGTTCAGCAAACCGCTGCCCGCCGACCAGTTCGCGGAGCTGCTGGCGGCGGGCTGGGATTTCAGGACGCGGATCGGCGAGCCGGAGGAGATCGGCGAGCCGGAGGAGATTGGCTAGCGGGCGCCTAAGATGGCGAACAGCAGACAGGCGAACGGCACCAAGACGATCAGGCCCGCCAGGATCTCGGCGCCGAGGGCTTTCCAGGCCGAGAAGCGATGCGCCTCGCCCAAGCACTTCAGCGAGATGACGAACGTCCAGATGCCGAGGACGGCCTGGGCCAGGCCGACCAGCGTCATTACGGCGTCGACGCGCCCGCCGGTCGCCAGGATCGGCAGCCAGAGCAGCATGCCCCACAGCGTCGGCACCGTCGCCCAGGCCACCGCCGCCCGCGCCTCGTCGGGCGTGGCCACGCCGCCGAGCCAGCTGCCGGTCCAGCGCACGAGCCCCGCCGACAGATACAGGCCGATCACGCCGAACAGCGGCCCCAACAGGAGGGCGATGAACAGGCCGGCCATGAGCGGCAGCGCGCGGTTGCCGGTGAAGTGGTTTTCCAGGGCGTTGCCCAGCGAGCCGGCGGCGCCGCTGGCGGCGGCGAGCGCGATGACAT
>DASWWB010000141.1:0-5734 GCA_036406115.1 Herpetosiphonaceae bacterium | reverse complement strand
CGTCGCTGTCAAGTGGCGCCCGCCATCTGCGGCATGCCCGCTCGCTCCTCGGCCAACGCCCCTCGCCGGGCGGAGCGCCGCTGCCCTGGCTGGCCGATGGCAAGCGCCGCCGCGGCCGCTACGATAGCCCGCGAGCCGATTGTTTTGGAAAGGAAGGTTTGCTATGGACGATGACCGATGGCGCTGGCCTGATCCGGCGGGAGGGCGCGCCGATGAGCCTTGAGGCGATTATCCAGGCCGTGCGCGAGCGCGGCCCCGACGGCGACTACGCCGATCTCGGGCGGATCAATGTCCGCCGCCGCGACCACCTGCTGATTTTCAACTACAACAAGTTCGCCACCTTCGCCGGCCAGTGGCCCGGCGTCGAGCGGGTCGCCCGCGGCCTGATCATCGACGGCAGGACCGGCGCCGTCGTGGCCCGCGCCTTCGATAAGTTCTTCAACGTGGGCGAGATGCCCGAGACGCGGCTTGACGCGCTGCCGCAGGAGCCGTTCGAGGTCTTTGACAAGGCCGATGGGTCGCTGGGCGTGCTGTATCGCCACAACGGCGAGTTCGCCGTCGCCACCCGCGGCTCGTTCGACAGCCCGCAGGCGCTCTGGGCCACCGCCTGGCTCAGCGCCAACCACGATTTGACCGGGCTGGCCGATGACGTCACCCTGCTGTTCGAGATCATCTACCCGGAAAACCGGATCGTGATCGACTACGGCGCTTGGTCCGGGCTGATCCTGCTGGCGGCCCGCCGCCTCGACGGGACCGAGCTGGGCTATGACGAGGTTCAGGCGCTGGGGGCGCGCTACGGCTTCCGCGTCGCGGAGCGCTTCGTCATGCCGACGCTGGGCGAGCTGCTGGCGGCGACGGCGACGGCGACCGGCGTCGAGGGCTGGATCGTGCGGTTCGCCTCGGGCCTGCGGGTCAAGGTCAAGGCGGCGCAGTACCTCGCCATCCACCGGGCGCTCTACGGCATTACGCCCGAGCATGTGCGCGAGGCGCTGCTGGGCGATTGGCCGGCGTTTGCGGCGGGCATCCCCGAGGAGTTCCGGCCCGAGATCGAGGCCCAGGCGGGGGCGATGATGAGCCTCGCCTCCACCCGCGAGGCGGCGATCCGGGCGGTCTACGAGCAGCTCGCCGCCGAGCTCGGGCCGCAGGCGACGCGCAAAGACTGGGCGCTGCGCATCACCGGCGAGCACAAAGCCATGCGCAGCGAGCTGTTTGTGCTGCTGAAGGGCATGCCGCTCACCCAGATGCTGCTCAAGGATCTAGATCTGACCCAGCTGCCGCCCCGCGCCGCCGGCGAGGCGCTGCCGTAGGCTGGCTCGCAACGCGGCGGAGAACGGGAGGCCCGGCGCCGGGCCTCTCGTTCGGCATGGGTGGCTTCTCCTAAAAATATGGCTCGAATGGCGGATAGGCCTTGTCCCTCCGCCCCTCGGCAGCGGTCCAGAAGTAATCGCCATTCCAGCCATCGACCAACACGCCGGCGCTGCCCCCGCACGTTTCCAGCATCCTGACCAGCGAATCGCGGACTTGCGCCGCATGCAGGCACACCCACGCGATATTGCTGGCGGCAGGCATCAGCGTGACGATCAGCCCCGGCGGATAGCCGAAAGCCGTCGCATCGTAGAGGTAAACATACACGTAGCCAACCAAAACCTTGCCATCTGGCTGGCGCAGCTCAGGATCGGGAAATCTCGCGGCGAATGCTGCCACGACGGGCTCGGGCTCAAGCAGGAAGCAGAGATCCAGCTCTTTGACGGCCGGGTCGGCGATGGCCTGGTCGATCGCCGCGAAGTCGCCGGGATCGCACATGGCGCGCAGGAGGCGCAAAACGCATGCCCTGGCCTCGTGCGGAACATACAGATCGAAGGAATGCTCTAGCTTCATCGCGCTTCTCCTCGCCTCCCCAACAGATGGTAAGCGCTCAGATCGCCCGGGTCACGCCGGGACTGATCGATATCATTGGATGAAATCAGGGTTGATCCCATGGTTGAGCACCGCGAGGCGGGTCCAGAACGGGATCGATTTGATCGGCCCGTTGTCCTGAAACCCCGGCCGGCCGAACGCGGCGGCGAATTCGTTTTCGAGATAATCCCAGAGGTCGCGGCCATAGATGATGATATCCTTTTGATAGACGGAGAAGACGGGATTGCCGGCCTCGTGCGGGAGCGCGGGGATGTAGCGATGGCCCTTGATCGGAATGAGCGGCGGCGCGGCGGCGACGGCCCGCTCGGCGACGGCGCAGGCCTCCTCGATAGCATCGGGCTTGTCGCCCCACTCGGGCAGCCAGAAGGCGCTGTGGGCGATGTCGAAGCAGATCCCGTCGAGCGGCCAGCTGAGCCGGTTCAGGATTCGCTCGGGCGGGCCGCGCCGCCAATCGATGAAATCATCGGAGACCGGCAGGGCATACATCAGCAGCGCCTTCAAATCAGGCGGGAACTGAAAGCCGTACGCGCGCTCAACATCGCCGATCTCAGCGGCGTCCAGCCCTGGCGCCACGACCACGCGCGCCCGTTTCAGCCCGCGCGTGTAGCGCAGCAGCGTTCGCTCATCCATCGCTCGCTCCTTCCATCGCACAGCCAATCCGCCGTTACGCTAGCAGTCCTGCTCGCAGCCCCAGACGCGATCGAAGCGCCGCTCGCGCAAATCCTCGCGGCGAATCCAGAAATAGAGTATGCCGTTATCGTCCCAGAGCAACTCCGCCTGATCGTCGCTGTCGAGCTGGAACAGCAGCTCCCACTCGCCGGCGCCGGGCAGCAGCGCCTGCGCCTCAGGCGAGGACCAAGCTTCGGCGCCGCCGCAGTTGATGCCATTCGTGACGAGCTGGGCTTCGCGTTGCATATCGCCCTGGATATTGAACGAGTAGCCGAGCAGCTGATGATTCGTCTCGTGGCCCGCCGGGCTGTAGGCGGCGGCCAGGGTGCGATTCAGCTCCCAGAGCTGCTCGTCGTCCGGCGAAGGGAGCGCTGGGCGGATCAGCTTGTCGTAATGCTGGGAGGACTCATGCGGCAGCGTCAGGCAGGGGGCGAAGGCCATCGCGCTGGCGGGCAGTTCGTAATCGGGGAGCGGAGTGGCGTGGCGGCGCAGCGGCGTGCCTGCTGCGGTGTAGCGCGCCTGGAAACTGGCCCGGCAGGCGGGATCGTAGCTGGCCGGCATTTCGGCGAGATCGGCGAAGAAGCTCAGCAGCCCGTCCGGCGGCAGCGGCGAGTCCGGCAGGTGCGGCGCGACGGCGGCGAGGTCGACCTGGGCGACGAACACCAGCGGCCGGCCCTGGAACAAGGGCCATGCGGCCTCGGGCGGGAGATCCGGCTGGCCGCCGACCCGGCTGCTGCCGAGGGCCGCTGGCGCTTCGGCGGGGGCGAGATCGAAGCGGACGGTGGGCCGGGCGACGCGGCTCAACAGGGGCAGCAGGTGGCCGAGCTGATGGGCATGGACGCGGGCAGCAAGGGTTGGTTCAAGCTCCATGGGCGTTCCTAGCTTGCGGGAGGCATGGCCGAGGGCGGGTTAAAACAAGAGGGACCGCGTATCGCGATCCCTGTGTGGTGAGCCGGGTGGGGATCGAACCCACGACCAGCGGATTAAAAGTCCGATGCTCTACCACTGAGCTACCGGCCCACGCGCTGCGTAGTATAGCGCAACATGCCGCATCGCGCAAATCGATGTTGGCGGCTGCGAGCGCCGTTCTGTCTGTCATGTGAGCCGGGTGGGGATCGAACCCACGACCAGTTGATTAAACGTCCGCCCCGCTACCGCCGAGCCCTCGGCTCAATGCCCGGCAGTGTAGCGCAGCCGGCTAGCTGCTGGGAACAAGGATGGTGATTCTGGTGCCCTGGCCGGGCCGGCTCCAGATCTCGATCGTGCCGCCGAGGAGCTGGACGCGCTCCTGCATGCCGCTGAGGCCGAGATGGGCGGCGGTGTCGGCGCTGCGGGCGAGGACCAGCTCGGGCTCGAAGCCGCAGCCGTCGTCGGCGACCACCAGCTCGACGCCGTCGCCGGACGGGCGCAGCATGACCTCGGGCCGGCGGGCGCCGCCGTGGCGGGTGGCGTTGGAGAGCGCCTCCTGGACAATCCGGTAGAGCGCGACCTTGGCCGGCAGGTGGAGCGCCGGCAGCGGCTCGCTGACCGCCAGCGCCACCTCGTAGCCCGTCAGCTCCTCGTATTGGATCAGCAGGCCCTCGATCAGCGCCCGCAAGTCGCGGCGGGCGAACTCCGGCGGGCGGTGCGTGCCCATCGAGCCGCGGATATCGTTGAGCGCGTGTTCCAGCAGGCCGACCACTCTGCCGATCTTCAGCTCGGCCTCGGCCAGCTCGGGGTGGCGCTCCAGCTGGCGGGCCAGGAGCTGGAGCTGCGACAGCGCCGCGAAGATATTTTGCACCGGCCCGTCGTGGATGTCGCGGATGATCCTGCCGGTCTCTTGTTCGATGATATGCAGCAGCCGCCGCGAGGCCGCCCGCTCCCGATCGCACTCGTAGCGCAGGGCGTCGACTTGGAGCAGCGGGCCGACCAGATCGCCGATCGCCTCGGCCAGGGTGGTGTGTTCGGCGCTCCAGGGCTGCTCGGTGCTGACCTCCAGCGTGATCCGCAGGCCGGGATCGGCGCTGGGCAGCGCGATGCTGAGCGCCGGGCGGCTGCCGTCCGCCTGGAAGCCGGCGCTGGCTGCCGCGACCACCACGCTGGCGACGCCATCATCAGCCAGCACCCGGGCCGCGCTGGCACCAGTCGTTTGACATAATCGCCCCAAAACCCTGCTGCACAGGGCGGCGCCCTCGCTGGTGACCGGGATCTGCGGCTCGTCTGGATAGCTCATGGCTGCTGCTCCTGCGGCCGGCGCCGCCCGCTTCTCTTGTATACTTGGAGATGATTGTACCGTGTTTTTATGCGAGGATGGTATGGAACGCGAAGCCAAGTATCGAGTCACTCAGCCGCTCAAGGCCAGTCGGATCGAGGCGCTTGACCTGGCGCCCTACGCGCTCGGCGCCCGCGCCGCCCACGATCTCCGCGACACGGTGCTCGACACCGCCGGCCAGGCGCTCGGCCGCAGCCGCCACACGCTGCGCATCCGCCGCGACGGCGCCGAGACGCTGCTGACGCTCAAGGCGCCGGGCAAGGTCGAGGGCGCCATCCACACCCGCCAGGAGATCGAGCTGCCGATCGCCTCCGAGCTGCGCGACACGCCGGAGCGCTGGCCCGAGCCGATCGCCGCCCCCCTGCGCGAGCTGATCGGCGCCGAGCCGCTGGCGCCGCTGTTCCGGGTCCGCAACCGCCGCCGCGCCTGGGACGTGCTGCGCGACGGGCGGCGGGTGGCCGAGATCGCCTTCGACCGCGGCAGGATCGAAGCCGGCGGCCGCCGCGAGTCGTTCACTGAGCTGGAGATCGAGATCAAGGACGATGGCACCGACGAGGATTTGACGGCGATTGTCGATCTGCTGCGCGCCGCCCTGCCGCTGGAGCCGGAGCCGGCCTCCAAGAGCGCCCGGGGCATGGCGCTGCTGCGCTCCGAGGACGAGCAGCTCGACCAGCTGCTCAAGGATGCGGCAGGGCGGGCGCCGATGGAGCCGGGCGCCGCGCTGGCCGAGGCCGGCCGCTCGATCGTGGCCCGCCACCTGCGCAAGCTGCGCGACAGCCTGCCGGTCATCCGCGAGGGCGCCGATCCCGAGGGCGCCCACCAGCTGCGGGTGGCCACCAGGCGCATGCGGGCGGTGCTGGGCGCGCTCGGCGGCGTCGCCTACGAGCCGCGGCTTGT
>DASWWB010000140.1:0-4075 GCA_036406115.1 Herpetosiphonaceae bacterium | reverse complement strand
AGAATTCTCACTATTCCGGGACGCAAAAGCGCGGCAGCCGTCCGAAGACGGCTGCCGCGCTGGCGCCAGGGGTATCGCGGGGCCTAGAATTCGATCAGCGTGCGCATGCTGTCGACCGAGGAGCGGACCAGGTCGACCGATTTCTGCATCAGCGCCTTCTCGTCGTCGCTCAGCGGCAGCTCGATGATCTTCTCCACGCCGCCGGCGCCCAGCACGACCGGCACGCCGAAGTACAGATCCTTGATGCCGTACTCGCCGTCCAGGTAGGCGGCGGCGGGCAGGACGCGCTTCTTGTCCTTCAGGATCGATTCGACCATCTGGACGGTGGCGGCGGACGGCGCGTAGTAGGCCGAGCCGGTCTTGAGCAGGCTGACGATCTCGCCGCCGCCCTTCTTGGCCCGCTCGACGATCTCGTTCAGGCGCGCCTCGGAGATGAACTCGGTCACCGGGATGCCGGCGACGGTGGTGAAGCGCGGCAGCGGCACCATCTCATCGCCGTGGCCGCCCATCAGCATGGCCTGGATGTCCTCGACCGAGACGCCCAGCTCCATCGAGATGAAGGTCCGGTAGCGGCCGGCGTCCAGCACGCCGCCCTGGCCCATCACCCGCTCCTTGGGGAAGCCCGAGACGGCCTTCGCCAGGTAGGTCATGGTGTCCATCGGGTTGTTGACGATGATGATGATCGAGTTCGGCGAGGATTTGGCCACCTTCTCGATGTTGGATTTGGTGATCTCGGCGTTGATCTTGAGCAGATCCTCGCGGGTCATGCCGGGCTTGCGCGGGGCGCCCGAGGTCAGGATCACCACGTCCGAGTCCTTGGTCTCCTCGTAGCTGTTGGTGCCGACGATGCTGACATCGAAGCCCTCGATCGGGCCGGCCTCGAGCAGGTCCAGGCCCTTGCCCTGGGGGATGCCCTCGACGATATCGACCAGCACCACGTCGGCCAGCTCTTTGCTGGCGATCCAGTGGGCGCAGGTGGAGCCGACAAAACCAGCACCAATGATGGTGACTTTCTTCCGATTTGGCACAGAGTCCTCCTTAGGTTATTCCAGCGTGGCCAGGGTCGTCCCGGCCTCGACGCTTACTCCGATCGCGGCGCCCAGCTCTTTGACGGTGCCGGCGCGCGGCGCTGTGATTTCGTTTTCCATTTTCATCGCCTCGACCACGAACAGCACCTGGCCGGCCTCGACCTGGGCGCCGGGCGCGGTCTTGATCGCCACCACGGTGCCCTGGATCGGGCAGACCACGGCGTTGGGATCGGCGTGGTGCTTGGCTTTGGCTTTGGCCCGCCGCCCGCCGCCCTGCTGGCGGCCCGGGGCGGCTGTCGCTGCTGGCGCCGCCGGCTGGAGCCCGTCGCCGGCCACCCGCACGCTGAAGCGCCGCCCGTTGACCTCGATCTCGAAGGTCCTGCTGGCGGCAGGCTCCTCCGCCGTGTCGGCGGGAGCGGCCCCGGGCAGCTGCTTGAGCTTGTCTTCCAGGAAGCGCGGGATGAAGCTGACGGTCGCCTCGCCGCGCTCGAAGGCCGGCTCGGCCAGCGCCAGCTTGTGGAACGGGATCGTCGTGACCAGCCCCTCGACCTGGTAGTCGTCGAGGGCGCGGCGCATGCGGGCCAGCGCCTCGGCGCGGGTCTCGCCCCAGGTGATCAGCTTGGCCAGCATCGAGTCATAGTAGGGCGAGATCGTCGAGCCGGCCTCCACGCCGCTGTCCACGCGGACGCCGTAGCCGGCGGGCTCGCGGTAGGCGCTGACCGTGCCCAGCGCGGGCCGGAAGCCGGCGCCGGCGTCCTCGGCGTTGATCCGGCACTCGATCGCATGGCCGCGCAGCGTGATCTGTTCCTGGGTCCAGGGCAGCGGCTCGCCGCGCGCCACCCGGATCTGGCCCGCGACCAGGTCGATCCCGGTCACCATCTCGGTCACAGTGTGCTCGACCTGGATGCGCGTGTTCATCTCCAGGAAATAGAACTGGCCCTCGGGCGTGAGCAGGAACTCCAGCGTGCCGGCGCCGACGTAGCCGACCGCCTGGCAGAGCCGCACCGCCGCCGCGCCCATCTCGGCCCGGGTCGCGGGCGTGATCGCCGGCGAGGGCGTTTCTTCGATCAGCTTTTGGTGGCGGCGCTGGACCGAGCAGTCGCGCTCGCCCAGGTAGACCACATTGCCCTGCTGGTCGGCCAGGACCTGGATCTCGATGTGGCGCGGGTCGAGGACATATTTCTCGACGAACAGCTCGCCGCTTTTGAAGGCCGCCTCGGCCTCGCGGCGGGCGCTGTCGAACGCCGCCTCGACCTCGTCGTCGGCGTAGGCCACCTTGAGGCCCCGGCCGCCGCCGCCGGCGCTGGCTTTGATCGCGATCGGGTAGCCGTACTGGGCGCCGAGCCGGCGCGCTTCGGCAGCGGTCTCGACCGCCTCGGTGGTGCCGGGCACGAGCGGCACGTGGGCGGCGGTCGCCACCTGGCGGGCCGGAATCTTGCCGCCCATGCGCTCCATGGCGCCGACCGGCGGGCCGATGAAGACGATGCCGGCCTCGGCGCAGGCGGCGGCGAAGCCGGCGTTCTCGGCCAGGAAGCCGTAGCCGGGGTGGATCGCGCCGGCGCCCGCGCGGCGGGCCACGTCGATGATCGTCTCGATTTGGAGATAGCTTTGGACTGCTGGCGGGGGGCCGATCAGGTAGGCGTCGTCGGCGTAGCGGACGTGGAGCGCGTCGCGGTCGGCCTCGGAGTAGACGGCGACCGTGCGCAGGCCCAGCTCTTTGCAGGCCCGCATCACGCGCAGGGCGATTTCGCCGCGATTGGCGATCAGCACGGTATCAAACATGTGTCGTCCAGCTCAAAACTGCGTCGTTGCAGGTGACAAGGTCACAGCCCGACGATGCCATAAAAACCGCCGGCGGCGCGCTGCCGCAAGCGTTCGATGGTGTTCCAGCGGGGCTCGACGCCTGTCCGCGCCGGCTGCAACCCCTGCTGCGTCAGCTTGCCGGAGGCTTCCCAGGCCAGACGGTCGCCGGCCTCCGCCAGCGCCTCGGCCGCGCCCTCGGCGCCGATTAACGCCGCAAGCGCCGCAGCGATCGCGGCGACTTCGGATTCATCGGGCTGGGTTGGGCTGGTCACGGTCCACTGCAACATCGCGGCCTATTATACTCGCGCCTCCTGGCGGCGGCAAGCCAGCGCCGGGGACTGGGGATCGGGGATCGGGGACTGGATTGAAAGCCGCCTTTCAGCCAATCGCCTCGCAACGACTCGCGGCGGGTGCGGCTGCGTTGCTCCCGCTCCCCGGCCCCCAGTCCCCGATCCCCGGATTTCCAAGCAAACTCCAATCCGATCCGGCTATGCTGCGCGTACATCGTCACAGGAAAGATGGACGTCACGGGCAGTGGGATGGCCCACGCGCGCCCCGCCGGGCTTGGACACGCCGGCGGGGCGCGGCGTTTTGGGGGCGGATCGGCTAGCGCGGCGCTTCGAGGACCGCCAGGCTCTCGAAGCCGAAGACATCGATGGCCTTGACGCCGATCCGAAACGGCCCGCCGTCCTCCGGCCGCCAGCCGATGTCCGAGCGCAGGCTGAGCGGGCCGCCGGGCCGCTCGCGGCAGGCCTGCCAGTGATAGGCGAACGGCGCGCCCTCGGCCCAGGCGAAATCGATCGCCCAGCAGTCGAGGAAATCGAGCGGGGCGGCAGCGGCTCGCTCGCGCAGGGCTGGCCGCCGGTCCGTCGCCGCCAGCGCCGGCGCGAAATGCGCCAGGCGGACATCGAACGCGCCGTCGCGCTCAATCAGCTCGCACTCCACCAAACCGGCCTCGAAGAACGCCGCCGCCGGGCGGTTCGGCTCCAGCAGCTCGCGCGGAATCCACACCAGGGTGATGACTAGCCCCAGCTCGGCTTCGAGATCGGCTGCGCGCCCCGCGAGGTCCGGCGCGAACTCCCAGGCCAGGCAGCGCAGCTCGCGCCCGCCGCTTGCCAGCGCCGCCTCGGCGGCCCGCCGCAGCTCATCCGGCCCCAGCGCGCCTTCGAGCGGCCCGACATGGATCAGCACGCCGCCCTCGCCGCCGTGGAGCAGCGGATGGGCCGGATCGTCCGCCGGCGCCG
>DASWWB010000139.1:0-5183 GCA_036406115.1 Herpetosiphonaceae bacterium | reverse complement strand
AGGCGGGTTCCCGGCGGGTGATTCCTCGTCGCGGGCCTGGCCGATCCAGCGGGCGCCCTCACTGCTGGCGAGCAGCCCGCCGGCGAGGGCGTAGGCCAGCCGCACGGCGCGCTCGTCGCCCTGCCAGCCGGCGTCGGCCAGGCCCGCCAGGTAGCCGGGATACACCAGCGCCTCAAGCTTCGGCAGATCGGCGGGCAAGACATGCCAGCGGGCGGTGGCGCCGAGCGTCAGGTTCCCCGCATCCAATCCGGCGGCGCCGTAGCCCAGATAGGACCAATCGAGCGCGACCGTCTCATCGCCGCCCCGCGCCGTCCGGCGGGCGATGAGATTGGGCGGCCAGACATCGAAGTGGCAGAGCGTGCGCGGCAGCCGATCCAGCGCGTCGAGCAGCGCGCCGCGCCCGGCCCAGATCCGCGGCAGCGCCTTGGCCAGCGCCCGGGGAAACCAGCGCTTGACGAGCGGGTGCTTCCAGGCGCCGCGCAGCGCGGCGAAATCCGGCGTCTCCAAGCCCAGGCGCGCCCGCTGCCAGCCCTTGCTGAGCCAGGGCAGCTCGGGCAGCGTCCGGCCGGCCAGGTAGGAGCCCTGCCAGCGGCCGAAGTGGCGCGCGGCCAGGCCGTAGCGCTCCAGCGGCCAGGCGGGGGCCGGCGTCCCGCCGATATCCTCCAGCCACAGCCAGCGCGACTGCTGGTTCGGCGACATGATGCGGAAGCAGCGCGGCGCCGCCAAGCCAGGCGCCAGCTCGTCCAGCAGATCGCTGGCATAGACCAGCGACTCGCGCTGCCAGTAGTTCCACTGGTCTCGCTGCTCGGCGGCGCCGATCTCCGGCGCCGGCGCTGGGGTGTCGTCGGCGGGCGGGGGGCGCACGATTTTCAGGACCGCCGACCAGGAGCTGCGGCGCTGGCCGCTCCAGCCGGAGCCAGCCACGCGGTACAGCCCGCCGGTGGCCAGGGCGCTCGCCACTTGCTTCATCGGCTGAACCCGCGAATCGGTGAGCAGGAAAAATTCGTCCTTGGCGGCGCGGCGCGCAATCAGCGCCAGGGTGCGGGCGTCGATCTCCGGCAGCGGCGTGGTTTGCATAGGCCTCCGATCAGGCGAACACCGGGCGCAGGCCGGCGGCCAGCTCCTCGATGCGCATCAGCGGGCGTCCGGTGTCGAACAACAGGCATTGGCCGGCCTCGCGCGGGCGGGCGTGGGCGGCGCTGGCCATGCGCAGATGCTGGGGCGTGACGAAGGCATGGCCGCCCTGCACCGAAATATGCCCGGACACTAGCAAGTATTGGGGCTCGAATTCCACGCTCAAATGCATCAGCAGCGTATTGACTAGATCGGCGTAGCGCATGTTCTTGTAGCCGTCCGAGCCGTAGACCTGCTCGCACTTTGAGAACAGCGCCGCCCGCAAAAGCGCGAAGTGCGGCAGGCTGCTGAGGATCCAGCCCCGCAGCAGATTGTCGAAGCGCGGGTCCTTGGGGTCGGTGACCGCAAGCGCCTCGGCCGCCAGCTCGGCGTAGGAGCCGGCGCCGCTCAGCTTGGCGAAGCCGCTGCGCAGCGCCGCCCGCTCGAACAGCGGCACCATTTTATCGAAATGGGCCAGGAACGCCTGGTGGTCCCAGTTCCACAGCATCCGGGCGTCGTCGGGCTCGATTGTCGCGTGCGAGGCGCCGGCATGGGTGATCGTCACCCCGGCGGCGGTGCGGATGAAAAAGGGCAGGCTCTCGAACAAGCCCAGCACCCGCTCGCGCTGGCCGCTGGCGCTCATCGCCTGCTCGAACGGCGGGGTGTACTGGACCTTGCCCTTGCTCAGCAGCAGCCCGTAGATGTGCGGCAGCTCGTGGTTGCCGCAGAGATAGATGATCCGGTCGCCGTAGCGCTCGCGCAGCGCCATGACATCGAGCACGATCTCCAGCGAGCGGTCGGCCACGCTGGAAAGATGGGGATGGATGAGGTCGCCCGCGAAGATCAGCCATTCGGCCTGGCCCTGGGCATGCAGCAGTTCGAAACAGGCCCGGTAGCGCTGGTACGCATCCCAGTCGCCATGAAGGTCGGTCACCACCATCGCCACGCCCCCGCTGAGCGACCAAACCCGCGGAAACGATCGAGTGAGTTCAGGATTCATTAACACCACCAACAAAAGTGAGGAACACCGGCGCCAGCCATTTTAGCGCCTGGCGGCAGGTTGCACAAACGGACGAGGGATCAGGGGTCAGGGATCAGGGGTCAGGTCCGGCTGCGACACGAGATGGTTTCCCTATCGGCGCCCGCCAGCCTTGGAGTCCGGCCTGGTCCCTGGCCCCTGACCCCAATTTGACGCCATCCCGGCGCTCCGCTACACTGGGCGCACTTCAGCGAGGAGCCTTTCAATGCGCCGAATCGAAACGCTTAATCTCGCCAGGATGACCTGGTTCCTGGGTTTCCTGGTCTTCGTGATCGGATTTATCACCAATCGCGACTCCCTGATCATCGCGGCGGGCCTGGCGATCGCCGGCGGCATCATCAGCATGGCCCTGCTGACCCGCGACGCGGCATAGGCTTAAAGGAGAGCATGTGACGCCAGCCATTCACTACACGATCGGCATCAGCCAGCCCCAGCGCCACCTGGCCGACATCACCATGACCGTCGAGCGCCTCAGCGGCTCCATCCTCCAGGTCAAAATGGCGACCTGGACGCCGGGCTCGTATCTCATCCGCGAGTACGCCCGCCATGTGCGCGACTGGCGGGTCGAGGGGCCGGACGGGCCGCTGCCCTGGCGCAAGATCGACAAGCTCACCTGGGAGATCGAGACCGGCGGCGCCGCGACCGTCAGCATCCAGTACCAGGTCTACGGCTACGAGCTGACGGTCCGCACCAATCACATCGACACCACCCACGCCCATCTCACCCCGGCGGCGACCCTGATGTTCGTGCCAGGCCGCGAGGCCGAGCCGGCGCACGTCAGCATCGACGCCCCGGACGGCTGGCAGATCGCGACCGGCCTCGACCCCGTCGCCGGCGGCGAGCACCCGACGTTTTTCGCCGAGCACCTGGACCAGCTGATCGACTCGCCGTTCGAGATCGGGCTGCACCAGCGCCACGAGTGGGAGGTCGACGGCAAGCCCCACGCCCTCGTGATCTGGGGCCATGGCAACGAGGATCCCGTGCGGCTGGTCGCCGACGCCAAGCGGATCGTCGAGATCCAGCGCGACTTCTGGGGCGGGCTGCCCTACGAGCACTACACCTTTTTCCTGATGCTGGGCGGCCCCGAGGCCGGCGGCGGCCTTGAGCACCGCAACTCGACGGCGCTGTTGCTGCCGCGCCACATCTTCAAGCCGCGCAAAAACTACGAGCGCTACCTCAGCCTGACCTCGCACGAGTTTTTCCACGTCTGGAACGTCAAGCGGCTGCGCGCCGAGCCGCTCGGCCCCTTCGATTATGTCAACGAAAACTACACCCGCCTGCTCTGGGTCATGGAAGGCTTCACCGAGTACTACACCGACCTGATGCTGGCGCGGGCCGGGCTGATCTCGCCCGAGCGCTACTGCGAGCGGCTGGCCGAGGACATCGTGACCCTGCAAACCACGCCGGGCCGCCAGCTCCACAGCCTCAGCGCCGCGTCGTTCGACACCTGGATCAAATTCTACCGGCCGGATGAGACCACGCCCAACACCACGATTTCCTACTATCTCAAGGGCGCGATGGCCGGCCTGATCCTGGACATGCTGATCCGCGAGCGCACCGGCGGCCAGCGCTCGCTCGACGACCTGATGCGCCACCTCTACCAATCCCACCCCGACAGCGGCCCTGGCATCCCCGAGAGCGACGGCATGCTGCGGGCGCTGGAGGCGGTGGCGCCCGGCGACTGGGACTGGCGCGACTTTTTCGCCCGCTACATCGACGGCGTCGAGGAGCTGCCCTTCGATCAAGCCCTGGCGACAGTCGGCCTGGAGCTGCGCTGGAAGCACAAGGACACCGTGGACGGCGGCTCGGCGCCCCAGCCCAAGCTCGGCGCCCGCTTCAAATCGACCAACGGCCGGCTGCTGATCACCCATGTGCTGCATGGCGGCGCCGCCGAGGCGGCCGGGCTCTCGCCCAACGACGAGATCCTGGCGATCGACAGCTGGCGCGTCGACGAGGGCAGCCTCCAGGCCCGCCTCGCCGACTACGCGATCGGCGACACGGTCCATCTCACCGTGTTCCGCGCCGACGTGCTCCACACCCTGCCGCTGACCTTCAACCAGCCGGCGCCGGACGCCCTGAGCCTGGGCCAGGTCGATCAGCCGGCGGCCGCCCAGCGCCGGGCCTACCGCCAGTGGCTGGGCCAGCCCGAGGCGCCGGACGAGGCGACGGGGACGCCGACAGGCGGCTCGTCTGTCGGCACCGACGAGATCACGCGCTCGGGGGGCGCGCGCCCGCCGACCTAGCCCGCATCCACGCGAATCGCCCAGCGCGCGGCCCCGGCTGACCACCCAGCCGGGGCCGCGCGTTGCCTGATCACAGCGCCGCCGGACCAATCTGCGAGATTTCGCCAAATCGCGGCCCGCCGCTGCAACAATTGCCGACAGCCCCGCGTCCAACGCACAACTGCCACTTGAAGGCAAGGAGCAAGATGTGGCCGAGCCAAGCGACGACATTATCCAACGAGCGCAACGCGGCGAACCTGAGGCCCTTGGGGCGCTGATCGTCAGCCAGCAGCAATATATCTACAGCATCGCCATGAGCGTGCTGCGCCAGCCCGAGGATGCCGCCGACCTGACCCAAGAAGCCTGCGTCAAGCTGCTGCGGGTGATCGGCCAATACAACGGCGAGAGCCGCTTCACCACCTGGCTCTACCGCCTGGTGCTGAACATGGGCCGCGACGAGCTGCGGCGCCGCGGCCGCCGGGTGCCGGTGCTGGCGCCCCACGCCGACGACGAGGGCGATCTGGTCGATCCGCTGGACTCGATCGCCGACGACAATCGCTGGGCCGATCCCTCCGAGGTCGCCAACAGCACCGAGCTGCGCAAAGAGATTGCCCGCGCCCTGGAGCGGCTGGAAGACCACTACCGCCTGGCGCTGACGTTGTACTATTTCGATGATCTCAAGTACAATGATATCGCTGAGATCCTAGACGTGCCCCTCAACACGGTCAAAAGCTATATCCGGCGCGGCAAAGAGCGGCTCGCCGCCCTGCTGGGCGAACCGGAGAGCGAGCCGGCGCGGCCCGCCCGGG
>DASWWB010000138.1:0-19529 GCA_036406115.1 Herpetosiphonaceae bacterium | reverse complement strand
CACCTCAAGCCTGGTCGATCCAGTCTCGCTGCTGCCCCATCGCGCGCTGCGCCGCGGCCGCCAGGTCCTGGAGATCAACCCCGACGCCCCGCTGCGCGGCATCGCCACCTGGTCGCTGCCCGCGCGAGCCGAGATCGCCCTGCCGGCGCTGCTCAAGGCGGCCTGGCCCGATTAATTGTGCTGGAGTTCCACACCGATGCTCACCTACCAACAGGCCATGGACTGGCTTTACAGTTTCATCGACAGCGAGCGCAAGCTGCCAGCCAACGCGCTTGACTTCAATCTGCCCCGGGTCGCGGCCCTGCTCCGCGAGCTGGGCGACCCGCAGACGCGCTACCCGGCGGCGGTGGTGGCCGGCACCAAGGGCAAGGGGTCGACTTGCGCCATGCTTGAGGCGATCCTGCGCGCCTCCGGCCTCAAGACCGGCCTGTTCACCTCGCCGCACCTGCACTCCTACCGCGAGCGCATGCAGATCGACCGGACCCTGCCGAGCCAGGAGCAGCTGGCGGGACTGGTCGAGCGCATCCAGCCCGCCGCCGCGCGGCTCGACCCGGCGCTGGGCCGGCTCAGCACCTACGAGCTGGGCGTCGCGCTCGGCCTGACCCATTTCGCCGAGCAGGAAGTCGATTTCGCGGTGCTGGAGATCGGATTGGGCGGGCGCTACGACGCGATCAACACCGTCACCCCGCTGGTCTCGGTGATCGCGTCGATCAGCTATGACCACACGGCGGTCTTGGGCGACACGCTGGCGGCGATCGCCGGCGAGAAGGCCGGGATCATCAAGCCCGGCGTGCCGGCCCTGACGACGGTCCAGCAGCCCGAGGCGGCGGCGGTGATCGCCGAGCGGGCGGCGGACCAGGGCGCGCCGTTCTTCATCGCCACCATCAGCGGGGTGCGCGAGCAGGCGACTGGCGAGCTGGCGCCCTATCCGCTGGACATCGTGCCGGCGGCCCTGGCGCTGCGCGGCGAGTTCCAGCTCGCCAACGCCCAGCTCGCCGCCGGCGCCGCGATGCTGCTGCGCGAGCAGGGGCTGCCGGTCACCGACCGCTCGATCGCCGCCGGCCTGGCCTCGGCGTCCTGGCCGGGCCGGCTGGAGACCGTCGCCAGCGCGCCGGCGATCGTCGTCGACGGCGCCCACAACGGCGACTCGGCCCGCGTCCTGCTGCGGGCGCTGCGCCAGGAGTTCAGCTTCGAGCGCCTCATCCTGGTGCTGGGCGTCTCCAACGACAAGGATATCGCCGCCATCGCCCGCGAGCTGGCGCCGGCGGCCGCCGAGCTGGTGCTGACCCGCTCGCCCCATCCGCGCTCGATGCCGACCGCGCAGCTGCGCGAGCTGGTGGCGCCGCTGGCGGCCGGGCCGATCCATGAGGCGCCGGAGCCGGCCGAGGCGCTGGCGCTGGCCCGCAGCCTGGCCGGCCCCGCCGATCTGATCTGCGTGACTGGCTCGCTGTTCGTGGTGGCGGCGGCCCGCGAGGCGCTGGGCCTGGCCGAGGCTGATTGATGGCGTGGTGGGATCGGGTCGCGGCGCTGCTGCCGGCGGCGGGCAGCTTCCAATACTATCTGCTGCGCTTCGCGGTGATGTTCCTGGCGGTGGCGGTCTGCGCCCGGCTGCTGACCGGCGTGATCCGGCGCACCGTGCTGTCACGGCGCCGCCTGCTCCACCGGCGCATGTCCGAGCGGCGGCTCAAAACCCTGCGCTTCCTGATCGGCTCGATCATGAACGGGCTGGCGGTGCTGGTGACGCTCTTGCTGACGCTGGGGATGTTCGTCCAGCCGGACGCGCTGTTCACCACGCTGGGCCTGTTCAGCGCGGCGCTGGGTTTCGGCGCGCGGCCGTATGTCAGCGATTTCCTGGGCGGGATCGCGCTGCTGTTCGAGGATCAGTTCGCGCTGGGCGACAAAGTGGAGATCGGCGACCGCCAGGTGATCGGCGTCGTGGAGCGGGTGACGCTGCGCACCACCTACGTGCGGGGCGAGGCCGGCGAGCTGTGGCTGGTGCCCAACGGCGACGTGCGGACTATCCGTAACTTCTCGCGCGGGATTTTCTCGCCCGCCAACCTCAAGCTGACGGTGCCGACGATCAAGCTCGACGAGACGCTGGTGCTGCTAAGCGAGATCTGCGTCGATCCCGGCCCGGATGTGCTGGAGCCGCCGGAGATCATCAGCGAGGACGGGGAGATGGGCGCCGACAGCGTGACCCTGACCCTGAAGGTCAAGGCCAAGCATGGCTCGGCGCCGCTGGTCCGCCGGCGGCTGCTGGCGCGGCTCCAGGCCTCGCTCAGCGAGCATCATGTGCTGACGGAGTAGCCTCTTGCACCAGGTCGGCCTCGCCCTCCCAGAGCGGGTCGCCGGAGATCTGATCGAAGGAGACGGCGTCGGCGGGCTCGCGCAGCAGCGACTTGACCGTGGGCCAGAACGAGCGGAAAAACGCCGAGCGGCGGTAGGCCTGGAGATCGCGGCCGGAGCGCCAGGCGCTCCAGGTGGCGAAGGCATCGGGGTCGCCGGTCTCGCGGACCAGGGCCAGCGAGAGGCAGCCGGGCTGGGCGCGGATGCTCGGCTCGGACTGGGCGTAGAACTCCAGGAACGTCGCGACGTGCTCGGGCGGGAATTTCAAGCGTACCAACCGGACAATCATTGAGGGGACTCCTTGCGTCGATAGATCCGCGCCGCAAGGCGGGCCTCACCGCGCGTCTGGCGCTATTCTAGCACGGCTTGCGGCGGCCGTCGCCCGGCGGGGCGCCCGCAGCGAGGCCAGATCGTAGGCCTCGCCGTCGTGGGCGATGCGGATCTTGCCCCGGAAGCCGGCGGACCGCACCCGCGCCAGCACCTCGGGCTCGGGCGCGGTCCAACGCGGGCTGTAGTGGGTCAGGATGAGGCGGCGCACACCGGCCTGGCGCGCGGTCTCGGCGGCCTCCTCGGGCGTCGAGTGCGACTCGAAGGGCGTCGGCACGGTGCATTCGTGGATGAGCGTGTGCGCGCCGCGGGCCAGCTCGACAAGCGCCGGGCAGGGGCCGCTGTCGGCGCCGTAGACCAGGCTGGTCTCGGCGTCGTCGAGGCGCAGGGCGAGCGTCGGCCGGCTGTGGCGGGTCGGCGCCGCGCTGAGCCGCCAGCCGAGGTCGAACGGCAGCTCCAGCGGGCCGCCGTCGTCGGGGCAGGCGTGGAACTCGGGCGTGATCGCGTGCTCGCCGAGCGCGGCGGCGCCCACCACGGCCCTGGCGGTGGCGATCGCCGAGCTGTTGCCGAAGACGTGCAGCGGTTCCCTGCGCTGGACCAGCCAGAGATGGAGCAGCAGCGCCGGCAGGCCCATCAGATGGTCCGGGTGGTTGTGGGAGATGAAGATCGCGCGCAGCTCGCGCGGGTCCAATCCGTACTTGAGCATCAGGCGGTAGGGCGAGCCGCCGCAGTCCAGCATCAGCAGCCCGCGCCGGTTGGCGACCACGTAGCAGCTGTTTTCGCGGTCGGCGTCCGGCAGGGCGGTGCCGGAGCCGAGAATCGTCAGTTCGGCCATCGCGCCTCCTCGCTCAGCGGGCGACCCAGACATCCTCGCCGTTGAGCAGGGCGCGGATCTGGTCGGGGAAACGATCGAAATCGAGCGGCTTGCCGATGAAGCCGTTGAAGCCGGCCTCGCGGGCCTTGACCTCGTCCTGGGGGTAGACGTTGGCGGTCACCGCCACCACCCGCACCTCCCTGAGCTTCTCCGAGTTGCGGATATTCCGCAGCACCTCGTAGCCGTCCTCGTGCGGCAGCTGGATGTCGAGCAGGATCAGATCGATCTGGGGCAGGCTTTCAGCCAGTTTGAGCCCCTGCCAGCCCGAGGCGCGGGCGTTGATGTATTTGATGCCGGTCATGCGCAGCAGCTGGGTGGCAATCATCAAATTGTTGGCGTCGTCCTCGATCACCAGGACATAGGCGTCTTCGGGTCGCATTAACCAGGCTCCTTTCCGGCGACGGGCTGAGTCGCTCGCACATGCTGTAGCAATTCGCTGACCTTGGTGAGCAGCGAGTCGGGGGAGGTCGCGCTCTTGCTGAGCAGGCTGCGGACGCGCTGCCGCAGCCAATCGTGTTCCTGGTCGCTGATGTCGCGCGATGTCAGGACGAGCACCGGGATGGATCGGGTGTAGGGGTTGCTTTGGAGCTGCTCCAGCACGGCGAACCCGTCGAGCGCCGGCATGGTCAGATCGAGAATCACCAGCTCCGGGCGCAGCTGGGCGACCTGGGCCAGGCCAGTTTTGCCGTCGGGCGCCGCGTGGACGGCGTAGCCTGCCGGCCCGAGGCTTTGGCGGACGATCTCGCAGGCGTCGGGATCGTCGTCGATCACGAGGATGGTGTCGTGCGGATTGGCCAGCCGGGCGACTGTCGCCCGCAGCAGCGCCTCGTTGATCGGCTTGGTCAGATACTCGCTGGCGCCGAGATACATGCCGTACTGCTGCTCCTCGATCATCGTGTAGAGCACCACCGGGATGTGGGCCAGCTCGGGCGTGTTTTTGAGCGCGCTCAGCACCTCCCAGCCGTCTTGGTGCGGCATCAGCACGTCGAGGATGATCGCCAGCGGCTGGATGCGCCGGGCCTCGGCCAGCACCAGCTGGCTGTCGGTCAGCCCGTGGACCGTCCAGCCGTCGTGCTCCAGGTAGGTTTTGACGATCACCAGGGCTTCGGCGTCATCGTCGACGATCAGGATCGGGCGGCTGCCGGGCGGCTGGGGGGCTTGGTTGCCGTCACCAGGCTGGTCCCCGGCGGCGCGCTGGGCGGGCGCCAGCGGCAGGCTGAAGCTGAAGGCCGAGCCGGCGCCGGCCTGGCTCTCGACCCAGATCCTGCCGCCGTGCAGCTCGATCAGGCGGCGGCAGATCGCCAGGCCCAGGCCGGTGCCCTCGTAGCGGCGGTTGCTGCCGCTGTCGACTTGGTGGAACTCGTGGAAGACCCGCTCGAGATGCTCGGGCGGGATGCCGATCCCGGTGTCCCGCACCGTGACCGTCAGCTCGCCGGCGCCTCGGGCCACGCTGACGCTGATCTCGCCCTGCTCGGTGAACTTGGCGGCGTTGGAGAGCAGATTGAGCAGCACCTCGCGCAGCCTGGTGCGATCGGCCTGGACCGGCGGCAGGTCCGGCGCGATCTCCTCGCGGATGGCGATCGGCTTGTCGCGGGTCAGGCCGGCGGCGGTGGCCAGCACGCCCCGCACCAAATCCGCGATCTGGACCGTCTCCTTGTGCAGATCGAGCCTGCCGGCCTCGATTTTGGAGAGATCGAGGATATCGTTGATCAGGCCCAGCAGATGCTCGCCGGAGTGGCGGACCCGGTTGAGATAATCGACCTGGTCCTCGCTGACCGGGCCGCGCAGCCCCGCCATGAGAATCCTAGTGAAATTGATGATCGAGTTGAGCGGCGTGCGCAGCTCGTGGCTCATATTGGCGAGGAAGACACTCTTGGCCCGGTTGGCGCCCTCGGCCTGCTCCTTGGCCTGGCGCAGCTCCTGGGCGGCGCGCTTGCGCTCGCTGATATCGAAGACATGGCAGAGGAAGTAGGTCTGGCCGTCCAGCTCGATCGGCTTGGAGGTGAAGGCCACGTCGGCGAGCGAGCCGTCGCGCTTGCGGTGGCGGACCTCGACGAAAAAGGCCTGGCCGGATTCGCCCGGCGCGTCCCCGGCGCCGCCTGCTGGGAGCTGGCCTTGCGCCTCGTCGATGTCGGCCAGGCGCATCCCCGCCAGCTCGGCGGCGCCGTAGCCATAGAACTCGACCGCCGCCGGGTTGGCGATGGCGAAGCGGCCGTCGGCGCTGTCGAGCAAGAAGACCGGATAGGGCGCCTTGCTAAAGAGCGCGCTGTAGCGCTCCTCGCTCTCCTGGGTGTGGCGCTGCTCCCTGCTGAGCTGGCGCCGGGCCCGGCCGAAGCCCAGCAGCGCCCCGCCGATCGCGAGCCAGAGCAGGCCGTTGAGCCCGAACAAGACGTTGCGCAGCGCGGTGACATTGCGCAGCAGCGCCGCCGTCAGGGTCGACACATGGACTGTCCAGCCGACCCTGCCGACCGTCACCGCGCTTTCGGTTCGCGGCGCGGCGGTGTGGCGCTGGCCGGCGCCGTTCGCGCGCACGAAGGCGTCGAGCTGGCCGCCGCTCACATCGAGCAGGCTGCGGACCTGCCAGCCCTGCTGGCGGGCGTAGGTCAGGAGCCGCGGCTCGTCGGGATGGGCGAAGACCGCGCCGCCCTTGGTCAGGACATAGGCGACCTCGTCGCTGCCGATGTTGGCCCGCGAGACAACGCCGCGCAGCTGGGGCAGCACCATATCGACCGACACCACGCCGGCCAGCTGGCCCGCGCGGTCGTAGAAGGCCTGGACGATCGACATGTAGACCAGGCCGGTGTCGAAATAGGGCTCGATGAAGACCGGGGCGCCGTTGGCCGCCACCGCTTGCAGGTACCAGGGCTGCTGGGGGAAATTGTAGGCCGGGTCGGTCCACTCGTAGGTCAGCACCGGCGGATCGAGCGGATTGTCGCTGCGATGGATGTAGGGGCCGAACAGGACTTCGTCGGGGGCGAACACGCCGGGATCGTACCAGGCGCCGACGCCGTAGACCACATCCTGGGGCGCCGCGGCCAGCAGCGTCTGGAGCGCCGCCTCCGCCGCCGGGCGGTCGTCGCGGATCGGGGCGATCATGGTCGCCGTGGTTTGGGTCAGTTGCTGGGCGATGATGAAATAGGTTTCCAGGCTGTGGGCGACTTCGGCGGCCCGGCCGCGCTGTTGCAGCTCGGCTTCGCGGCGCAGGCTGTTGGCGGTGACCCGGTAGAAGCCGGCGCTGCCCGCCGACAGCAGCAGCCCCAGGGCGAGCAACGCCAGGCTGAGCGGCGGGATGCGGGCTGAACGGCGGTTTCTCGGCGTCATGGAAGCCTCCGAGGGCGCCGCGCGGCGGAACGGCGCGGTGCTTGGTGGATGCGGATGCCGGCTCCTGGCGTGCCTACACTATGACACGGCGGCGGAGGGCTGTCAAGGCTCGGGGCTGCCGGCTGCCGGCTGTCGGCTGTCGGCTGTCAGGCGCCATTTCTGTGCGGCGGGATCGTACTAGCGGACGGCGCAGCGGCGCGCCGGCGGGGCGGCGCAGATGCATGGCGCGCCTCGTCCGCTAGCTGACAGCTGACAGCAGATAGCCAATCCATCCCCTGGCGCGCGCCCCCCGATACGCTATAATGCCCCTACGATCCTGCCCTACGAAGCGATTGGATGCAGAGCCATGGAAGACAGCACGACGATTCTGATCGTTGACGACAATCCAATGGGGTACGAGACGCTGAAAACGCTGCTTGACGGCCAGGGCTACGCGCTGGCCTTCGCCGGCAATGGCAGCCAGGCCCTGGACCGCGCCGCCGAGCTGATCCCCGACCTGATTCTGCTTGATGTGATGATGCCCGAGATGGACGGCTTCGAGGTCTGCCGCCGGCTGCGCGCCAATCCCCAGCTGGCCGAGGTGCCGATCATCCTGGTCACCGCCCTCGACGACCGCGAGTCGCGCATCCAAGGGCTGGAGGCCGGCGCCGACGATTTCATCTCCAAGCTGTTCGACCACGAGGAGCTGCGGGCGCGGGTCCGCACGATCACCAGGCTCAACCGCTACCGCCGCCTGCTCGACGAGCGGGCCAAATTCGAGCGGGTCGTCGAGCTGTCGCCCAACGGCCTGGTGATTGTCGATCAGCAGGGGATCGTGCTGCTGGCCAATCCGGCGGCGCTCGATGTCTTCGGCATGAGCGAGCCGTCGCATCTGGTGGATCAGCTGCTGCTGCGCTGGATCGCCCCCGACCAGGGCGAGTATTGGGCCACCTGCCTGCGCGATGTGATCGGCGCCGCCGCCCAGCGGGTGCGGATCGAGACCGAGGGCATGCGGATCGACGGCACGCGCTTCCCGGCCGAGATCGACCTGGGCTATTTTGTCTGGGAGGGCCGGCCCGCCGCCCAGGTGATCATCCGCGACATCACCGAGCGCCGTACCGCCCAGGAGCAAATCCAGCTCCAGCTCCAGCGGATGGCCGCCCTGCGCACCATCGACATGGCGATCACTGCCAGCATGGATCTGCGCCTGACGCTCAATGTGCTGCTGGACCAGGTGGCGGGCCAGCTGGTGCCCGACGCCACCGCCCTCTCGCTGCTCAATCCGGTGACCCAGATCCTTGAGTACACCGTCGGCCGAGGCTTCCGCACCGATCTGGTCGCGCGCTCGCGGCTGCGGCTGGGCGAGGGCCTGGCCGGGCGGGCGGCCCTGGAGCGGCGCACGATCCGCAGCCTCAATCCGCTCAAAGCCGTCGACGGCGTCTCGCCCTTGCTGATCAACGAGGGGATCATGGTCTCCTACGCCGTGCCGCTCATCGCCAAGGGCCAGGTCAAGGGGGTGCTGGAAACCTTCCACCGCACGCCGTTCATCCCCGACGCCCAGTGGCTGGAGTTCCTGGAGACGCTGGCCGGCCAGGCGGCGATCGCGATCGACAACACCGAGCTGTTCTTCAATCTCCAACGCTCCAACGCCGAGCTGGCCCTGGCCTACGACACGACGATCGAGGGCTGGTCGCGGGCGCTCGATATGCGCGACAAGGAGACCGAGGGCCACACGCTGCGCGTCACCGAGATGACGCTCCACCTCGCCCGCGAGATGGGCCTGCGCGAGGAGGAGTTGATCCACGTGCGGCGCGGCGCCCTGCTCCACGACATCGGCAAGATGGGCATCCCCGACAGCATCCTGCTCAAGCCCGGCCCGCTGACGCCCGAGGAGTGGGAGATCATGCGCCAGCATCCCACCTACGCCTATGAGCTGATCTCGCCGATAGCCTTTCTCTGTCCGTCGCTCGATATTCCCTACTGCCACCACGAAAAATGGGATGGCACCGGCTATCCGCGCAGCCTCAAGGGCGAGCAGATCCCGCTGCCGGCGCGGATTTTCGCCGCTGTCGATGTCTGGGACGCCCTGCGCTCGGACCGCCCCTACCGCAAGGGCTGGTCCGAAGATCTGGTGCTGTCGCACATCCTGTCGCTGTCCGGCACCCACTTCGATCCCCAGGTGGTCAAAGTATTCTTGGAGCTTGTCGGCCGCAACAGCGCCAGCGCCCTGGCGATCTGAGCGGCCGGTTCGCCGCGTGGAGCGATCACCCCGATGCCCAAACACGCCCGACTCTGGCCGGTCCCCGAGGCCGGCTCGCTGCTCGCCGCCCAGCTTGACGATATCCGCGAGGAGCGCCGCGGCCGGCGACTTGACCTCGCGCTCGACTATCAGGCGCTGGAGCTTGACCGGGCGCCGCAGCTGGCGGTGGCCGGCGGCCGGCTCGCCGAGCTGGCGCAAGGCCGCTACGCGCCGCGCCGGCTGCGCTTCCAGGGCGTCCGCTGGCATCAGCTGCGCGGGCTGTACGCCGATCTTGCCGCGCTGCC
This sequence comes from Herpetosiphonaceae bacterium, assembly GCA_036406115.1. Taxonomy (GTDB): domain Bacteria; phylum Chloroflexota; class Chloroflexia; order Chloroflexales; family Herpetosiphonaceae; genus DASWWB01. The sequence continues at coordinate 10,138 of DASWWB010000138.1, read as the reverse complement.
GCCCGACCATCCCGCCCGCAGCCTGCGCGGGATGCTGCACTGGAGCCCGCCCGGCGCGGAAAGCCGCTTCCTGCTGATCAACGGCTCGGTCGAGCCGGCGCGCCTGATGCTGTCGGCCCGCGAGTGCCGGGCCGAGGAGCGCCCCGGCCCGGAGACGCCCGCCGCCCTGGTCCGCGAATGGTCGCCGGCGCCGGCGTTTCCCGCCCGGTTGGTGCCGGCGCCTGCGCGCATGCTCGGCCGCTACAACGGCGATCCCATCCGCCTGCTGCTCGGCGGCCGGGCGGCCCGGACGCGCCTGCTGATCGGCTCGCTCGAAGACCAGTCGGCCAGCCGCCCGCACGTCGATCTGGTCGTCAATCTGGGCGAGGAGCCTAATCCTTGGATGATTGACGGCCAGCCTGTCGGTGCCGATCGCTGGATCTGCCAGGGCGAAGGCCCCGAGGGCATGGATCTGGCGACGATGATCCGCGAGGCTGATTGGCTCGCGGCGCAGCTCCGGGCCGGCCGCCGGGTGCTGGTCCATTGCGTCGCCGGCATGAACCGTTCGGCGACCTTGTGCTGCGCCGCGCTGATGCTGCTGGAGGGGCTGGGCGCCGAGGCGGCCCTGGCGCGCGTGCGCGAATCGCATCCCTGGGCGCGCCCGGACTCGCATCACTGGCTGAAGCTGCGTTGGCTGGAGCGGCTGCTCGGCTGCTATGCCCTGGCGGAGCTGGCGGCCGCCGACGGCGAGCGTTTGCTGCGTCTCGCCGCCGCCTGCGCTGATCAGCCCCCGGCCTGATCGGAGCCGCGGCGCTATTCGCAACGAAGGAGGGGAGATGGATAATCTTTGGCGGCTGCTTGACGAGCTGCAATCGATCGCCCGCAACGGGCTGCACTACGCCACCAATCACTACGACCGCGAGCGCTACGAGCGGCTGCTTGAGCTGGCCAGCGCCAGCTACGGCGCCATGCTTGAGCTGCCCGCCGACGCCGTTCGCGAGCGCTTCCGGGCCGAGCTGGGCCATGCCACGCCCAAGCTGGGCGCCTGCGCCGCCGTTTTCGACGACCAAGAGCGGATTTTGCTGGTCTGTCGCGCCGATAATCATCGCTGGTGCCTGCCCTGCGGGGCGGTCGAGCCCCACGAAACGCCGGCCGAGGCTGCGGTCCGTGAGACTCGTGAGGAGACGGGGCTGGTCGTCGAGTGCCGCCGCCTGGTTGACGTGCGGTCGCGCTTTCCCGGCCCCGACACCGGTCCGCACGCGCTGGCCTCGGTGATTTACCTGTGCGAGGCGGCCGGCGGCGAGCTGCGCGGCTCCGCCGAGGGCGAGGAGGTCGGTTTCTGGCCGATCGGGGAGGTGCCGGCCTGGCACCGCAACCACCGCGACTACGCCGAGGCCGCCCTGGCGCTCTGGCTGGCGGGACGGGAATCACGCTGATGAGAGGAGCGAGCGATGGATAATCTCTGGCAGCTGCTGGAGGAGCTGCGGGTGCATGCCGCCAACGGGCTGCACTACGCCAACAATCACTACGACCGCGAGCGCTACGGGCGGCTGCTGGAGCTAGCGAGCGGGGCCTATGCCGATCTGCTTGAGCTGCCCGCCGCCGAGGTGCGCCGTCGTTTTGGCGCCGAACTTGGCACTGTCACGCCCAAGGTCGGCGCCAACGCCGCGATCTTCGACGGGGAGGGCAGGATTCTGCTGGTGCGCCGTGCCGACAACGAGCGCTGGTGCCTGCCCTGCGGCTGGATGGAGCCTGACGAGACGATCGCCGAGACCGCCGTGCGCGAGACCTGGGAGGAGGCCGGCCTGCGGGTCGCGGTGCGCCAGCTGGTCGATGTGATCTCGCATCTGCCCGGGCCGGACATGGGGCCGCACACCTTTGTCTCGGTGGTCTATCTCTGCGAGGTGACCGGCGGCGAGGTGCGCGGCTCCCACGAGGGCGAGGAGCTGGCGTACTGGGAGATCGAGGCGGTGGCTGACTGGCACATGGCCCACCGCGAGTACGCCCTGGCCGCCCGCGCCGCCTGGCGGGAGCGCCTCGGTCCCGGGGCATGACCCGCAGCCTGATCTATTGCCATGGCTTCGCCTCGGGGCCGGAGACCAGCAAAGGGCGCTGGCTGGCCGGCAGGCTGGCGGCGCTCGGCCTTGAGCTGCGCCTGCCCGATCTCAACCAGCCCTCGTTCGCCCGCCTGACCATGAGCGCGATGATCGGCCGGGCGCTGGCCGAGGTCCGCGCCTGCCCGCCGGGGCCGGTCGGCCTGATCGGCTCCAGCATGGGCGGCGCGGTGGCGCTGCACCTGGCGGCCTGCTACGGCCGCCGCGAGGCCCGGGCCGTCGACCGCCTGCTGCTGCTGGCGCCGTCGCTGGATTTCATCGCCACGCGCCGGGCGGCGATGGGCGACGAGGGGCTGGAGCGCTGGCGCCAGATGGGCCAGGCGGTGTTCTATAACTACCAGCGCCGCCGCCCGCAGCCCGTCCACTACGGCCTGATCGAGGATCTGCGCCAGTACGACGCCTGGGGCACCGCGATCGACCTGCCGATCCGCATTATCCACGGCCTGCGCGACGACAGCGTTCCCGCCGCCCAGAGCCGGCGCTTCGCCGCCAGCCGCCCCAATGTCGCGCTGACGCTGGTCGATTCGGAGCACGAGTTGCTCGATCAGCTTGAGCTGATCTGGGCGGCGGCGGTTGAGTGGTTCGCGCTCGGCTGACCGGCGCCGCTAGCTGCGGCGCAGCCGCCGTTTGATCTCCCGCCCCATCTCGTTGTAGTCCAGATTGAAAATCATGCCGAAGATTGAGAACAGGATCACTGACTCGAAAACCAGGGCCGCGACCATCGACAATGTGTCGAAGTGCAGGACATAATGCGCCATGGCGTAGCAGAAGCTGGCCGATACGGCGACGATGATCGTTGTGGCGAGCAGGAACAGATAGCGCGCCCACACGCCCCAGGCCCGGCGCTGGGGAAACACCCACCCCAGCGCTACGCAGCAGGCCGCCCCGGCGGCGAGAAAAAACGGGATGTTTTGCAGCACGGCAACCTCATAAACGGTGCCCGGGCGCGTGCCACCCAGGCGCCAGTCGGATCCGCCGGCTACTGATAGATGATCTTCGCCGACAGCAAATAGGAATCCTCGCCGCTCGGCCGCTGCCAGGCGTCGATGACCCAGCCGCCGCCGGTCCGGCCGGAGAGATAGACCCACTGGTGATTATATGTCCACATGCCGGGAAAGCCCCAGTCCGAGTTGGCGTACTTGCCGGTCGCCTGGACGCTGCCCTCGCTGCGGGTGGGCGCCAGGTATTCGTTGCGCCAGCAATCGGTTTGGAACCAGTTGGTCCCGGCGGCGGTGGGAGCTTTGGGGCCGCAGGCGTGGTCGGCGCGCGGGGTGATCGTGCCGTTGGCCCAGCTCCAGGCGTAGGTCGCCAGCGTTTCGTGCAGCAGGGCGCGGACGGGGTCGTAGGCCTGGATTTTGATCGAGTGCGCGGCGCTTGGCGCGGCGCCCGGCTCCGCGTCGGCCAGGCGCAGCTCCGATTTGGTCGCCTGGTACTCGCCGGTCTGCCGGTTGACATTGATCGCATAGGACACCTCGACCAGCGGCTGCCCCGGCTCGCTGTCGCCGCTTGCCTGGAAATGGAGCGCGACTGATTGATCGCGGTAGTGGATCAGCTCCAGCAGCGGGACGGTGTCGCTGCCGGCGGCGGGCTTCAGCCGCTCGACCCGCGCGACCTTGTCGCTGTCCGGGTAGGGCGCGGGGCGGGCGGCGGGATCGGCGCCGGAGGCGGCCTGGGTCGTGCCGCCCGGCGCGGCGAGCGTGAGTCCGATGGTTGCCAACAAAGCCAGTCGTTTCAGCGCGTGCATTGCGTCTCCATGCAGTGTGCGAGATCTGCCGCCAGTGTAGCGGCGCCAAGCGATCTCATGGCGGCGATGTTGTTGCAAAGCTGCCGCCGGGCGGCGGCGTTGTTGCAAAGATGTTGCAGCGCCGCCGCCCTCGCGGCCGATCTGGCGGGCCCTTGGCTCGCTCAGCTTGGTCTGGCGCCCTCCTCGGGCATGCCGCTCGGCCGGCGGTTCGCGGCCAGCCGGCGCTCCCACCAGATGGTCAGCGGCATCAGCACGACGGTGGGCGCGAGCCAGATGACGAAGATCGGCTCGAAGCCCTTGGCGTTGAACAGCAGGAACGCGGTGACGGCGGCGGTGGTCGCCGGCAGCATATGGTTGAGGTGCGAGCGGATGCGGGCGGCGCCGACGACCCGGCCCGCCTGGAACAGCTTGCGGTCGCTGCGGGCCGATTGCAGCGAGAGCCCGCCGAAGACGATCAGCACCACCGCCACGCTGTAGCCTTGGATCAGGCCGTAGGCACCGCCCAGGATCATCGCCACGCCCGCCGCCAGCATGAGGCGGATCGCCCAGCGCTCGATAGCCCCCGCTTCGCCGCGCCGGTTGCGGGCGAAGCGCCAGCCCATCACCACGTAATACAGCGTGAAGAAGGAAATCAGGACCATGAACGGGTTGCGGGTGACGACGGCCATCGGCAGGCCGGTGAAAAAGATCGCCAGCATGCCGTAGCCGAAGGCCTGGCCGCTGCGCACATGCCAGGCGTGCGCCATCGGCACTAGTTTGGAGACGATCGCCAGCGTGGCGGAAAGCAGAACGATGCTGCCCGAGAGGGCGTGGAGGATGACCAGGACCGTGTAGATGCTCACTGCGGACTCCTTTTCAAGCAGGCTGTCCGCTCCAGGATAGCCGGCGCGCCGCCGCAGGGGAGGTGAGAATCGTCACGTTCCGCCGCCGCCGATCGTCATAGCGGCGTGATGATCGGAAGGCCGGCGGCGCCAAAACGCGGCGTGCCAGGCGGTATCACCACCGCCTGGCGCGCCGCCGTAGCTTCCAGTGTTTGGCTTGTCGCTCGGTCTCCTCCCGCTCCGCCCCGGAGCCGGCGCTAGCGTTTCATATGCGAGAAGAAAGTGGTGCGCTGCTCGTCGAGGGCCTTTTCGAGCTGGGCCTGGGAGAGCACGCCGAAGCGGATCAGCAGCTCGCCGAGCTGGAACGACTTGCCTTTGCGCCGCAACTCATCCTGGCGGCGCAGCGTCTCGTCCAACTGGCGGGAAGTGATCATCTTCTGCTGAACCAGGTACTCGCCCAGCCGGTTGACGATCGTCGGCGCGCTGAATTTCCTGCGATCCTCTTTTTGCTGATCGAGGACCCGCCAGAGCGCGTCCATGGTCAGCCAGCGGCGGCGGATGAGAATATCGCCGATCGGCAGATTGATGCCGCGGCGGGCCTCGATCTCCTGCTCATGAAGGGCGGCGTCGAGCTGGGGCTTGGTGACGAAGCCCTGCTCGACCAGATAATCGCCAAGGCGCTTGGCGCTGGAGGAGGGCTTGACCAGCGGCGGCGGCAGCTTGACGTTATGGATGATCGACTGGATATCCATCATATCGAGCTGCTGGCGGGCGGCGTCGTTGGAGGGATCGAGGGCCAGGACCCGCTCCAGGCACTCGCGGCGCTGGGCGCCCTCTTCGACCAATCCGCTCATCCAGAGCCAGGCCGGCACATACTCGGGATGCTCGCGCAGGACCGAGGCCAGCAGCCGGCGGCCTTCGTCGCGGTCGCCGGAGCGGATGGCGCGCTTGGCCCGCTCGAACAGATCTTCGGTCTCCAGGGGGTAGGTTTTGACCTGATCTTCGTACAAAATATTGAGAGCCGCCTCAAGGTGTTTGCGGGCGCTGTCGGGGAACCGGTGACGGAGGAGGGCTTCGATCTGGGCGATCTGTTGCTGGCGATCTTCGGTCATAGCTGGTGTCCGTCCACTCTTCGCTAACTGCTCACGTTCGGCGGGCCAGATATCTCCTTCGGGCTCGCTGAGCATGATTTTCGGCTGACGCATTTCGGCGATCGCTAGCATCTATTGGCCCCCGTGCGGTGGAATTGCAACACTGATAGGACCAATGTACTAGCTGCGGCTTACGATGGAGTTGACCGAGCCGGCGCGGAGGCGGCGCGCCAGCCCCCGGCCAAGGCGGGCGAGTCCTGGCTGGCAACGCGGATGCCGGCGGGCCGGGCGGCGGGGGCGAGATCACGGTATAATTAAGGAATAGGCCGCTTGCCGGCGGAGCCGCGCTGCATGGAAAGACGAGCATGGTTGATTTACTTGAAACCCTGTCGAGCTACGTCCCAAGTTTAGCACTACAACGCCTAGTTGTCGATCCGAGCCCGATCAGCGCGCCCGCCGACGCCGAGGCGCCGGCGGCGATCTTGTTCGCCGATATTTCGGGCTTCACGGCCCTGGCCGAGCAGCTGGGCCAGCGCGGCGCCGCCGGCGCCGAGGACCTGTCGCGGCTGCTGAACGCCTATTTCGGCGAGCTGATCGCGCTGGTCGTCGAGCATGGCGGCGACATTGTCAAATTCGCCGGCGATGCGCTGCTGGCGCTCTGGACGGCCGGGGACCCGCTTACGGGTGTCGGCCTGACGATGCGCGAGGCGGCGCTGCGGGCGGCCCACTGCGGCCTGGCCATCCAGGGCCGGCTGCACAACTATCAGATCGACGGCATCAGCCTGGCGCTGCGGATCGGCGTGGCGGCGGGCCCGGTCAAAAGCATGCATGTCGGCGGCGTCTACGGGCGCTGGGAGGTCCTGCTGACCGGCCAGCCGCTGGTCGAGGTCAGCACCGCCGAGCAGCTGGCCCGGCCGGGCGACGTGGTGCTGGGGCCGGTCGCCTGGAGCCTGGTGAGCGACGCCGCCGCAGGCCAGCCGGTCAACCTGGGCCTGCCCGGGCCGAGCGGCTACATCCGCCTCGGCTCCCTGCGCGACGCCCCGGCCCTGCCGCCGCCCGCCGAGCTGATCCTGCCGCCCGAGGCCGAGGCCGCCCTCCGCGCCTATCTGCCCGGCGCGATCCTGGCCCGCCTCTCCGCCGGCCAGACCAGCTGGCTCGCCGAGCTGCGCCGGATTTCCATCCTCTTCATCAATTTGCCCGACGTCGACGCCGCCACCTCGCTCGACACCGCCCAGACCATCATGCAGACGCTCCAGTCGGCGCTTTACCGCTACGAGGGCAGCATCAACAAGCTGAGCGTCGACGACAAGGGCGTGACCCTGATCGCCGCGCTCGGCCTGCCGCCGTTCTCGCACGAGGACGATGCGGTGCGCGCCATCCAGGCAGCCCAGGCGGCCCAGGCGGCCCTGCGCGGCCTGGGGATGCGCAGCGCGATCGGCATCACGACCGGCCGCGTGTTCTGCGGCTCGGTGGGTAGCGAGCGGCGCCGCGAGTACACGATGATCGGCGACGCGATGAACCTGGCCGCCCGCCTGATGCAGGCTGCCGAGATCGAGGCCGACGGCGCCGGCAGCGACATTCTCTGCGACGAGGCGACCTACCACGCCGCCCACGCCCATGTCGAGTTCGACGCCCTGGAGCCGGTCCATGTCAAGGGCAAGGCCGAGCTGGTGCCGGTCTACCGGCCGATCGGCCAGGTCACCAGGGTCGTCAACAGCCAGACCAAGATGGTCGGCAGGACCGCCGAGCGCATGGTGCTGGTCGATCAGCTCCAGGCCCTGGTCCGCGGCGCCGGCGGCAGCGCGACCGGCACCGTGGTGACGATCGAGGGCGAGGCCGGGATCGGCAAGTCGCGGCTGGTGGCCGATCTCCAGGCCCAGACCCGGGCCATGAACATCCGCGCGCTGCTCGGCGCCGGCGACGCGATCGAGCAAACCACGCCCTACTTCGCCTGGCGCGCGGTCTTCGGCCAGCTGCTGGGCGTCGACCCGCAGGCGCTGCCCGGCGGCGACGAGCGCGACAAAGAGGCCCAGCGCGCGGCGCTGCGCGCCCAGATCATCGAGTGCAGCGACGCCGAGTTTATGATCATGGCGCCGCTGCTCAACGCGGTGCTGCCGCTGGAGTGGCCCGAGACCGAGCAGACCGCCGCGCTGAGCGGCCAGGCCCGCGCCGACGCGACCCACGAGTTCCTGCTGCGGGTGCTGCGCGGCAAGCTGGAGCAGGCCCCGGCGGTGCTGATTCTGGAGGACGCCCACTGGATCGACTCGGCCTCCTGGGCGCTGGCGCGCCGGGTCCAGCGCGAGCTGCCCCACATGCTGCTGGTGCTGGCGACCCGCCCGCTGATCGAGCCGCTGCCGCCCGAGTACCGCCAGCTGCTTGAGCTGCCCCACACCCGCCGGCTGCGGCTGGAGATGCTGCGCCCCGCCGAGGCGGTCGCGCTCGTCAGCCAGCGGCTGGGCGTCGGCAGCCTGCCCGAGCCGGTCGAGCGGCTGATCCGCGACAAGGCCGAGGGCCACCCGTTTTTCAGCGAGGAGCTGGCCTACGCGCTGCGCGACGCCGGCCTGCTGCTGATCAAGGACGGGCGGGCCGAGCTGGCGCCCGGCGCCGGCGACCTGCGCGAGCTGGATTTCCCCGACACGCTCCAGGGCGTGATCACCAGCCGCATCGACCGCCTGACGGCGCCCCAGCAGCTTACGCTCAAGGTTGCGAGCGTGATCGGCCGCGTCTTCACGCTGCGCACGCTGCACGACATCCATCCGATCGACGCCGACAAAGCCCATCTCGGCGATTATCTGCGGGCGCTGCAAAGCCTCGATCTGACGCCGCTGGAGTCGCCCGAGCCGGAGCTGGCCTACATCTTCAAGCACATCATCACCCGCGAGGTGGCCTACAACCTGATGCTGTTCTCGCAGCGCCGCGAGCTGCACCGCTCGGCCGCCGCCTGGTACGAGCGGGTCTACGCCGCCGACCCGACGCCCTACTACCCGCTGCTGGCCTATCACTGGCACCGCGCCGACGATCCGGCCAAGGCGCTGCACTACTACACGCTGGCCGGCGACGCCGCCTATCAGCTCTACGCCATCGCCGAGGCGATCGAGCACTACGGCCAGGCGATCGACCTGGCCCAGCAGCACCCCGAGCGCGCCGGCACCTTCCAGCTGATCCACCTCTACCGGCGGCGCGGCCGGGCGCTGGAGCTGAGCGGCAACTACGAGCGGGCGCTGGAGAACTACCAGGGCATGGAGATCGCCGCCCAGCAGCGCGGCGACCAGCGCCTGCTGCTGGCGGCCCTGATCCGCCAGTCGTCGGTCTACGCCACGCCGACCTCCGCCTCGCACCTGCCCACCGGCAAGCGGGTGGCGGCCGAGGCGCTGGAGCTGGCCCGCCAGCTCGGCGACGAGGCGGCCCAGGCGACAATCCTCTGGACGCTGATGTCGCTCCACGGCAACACCGACACCTCCGAGGTGACGCTGGAGTTCGGCCGCCGCTCGATCGAGATTTCGCGTCGGCTCCACCTGCGCGAGCAGCTCGGCTTCACCCTCAACGACATCCATCGCGTCCTGGCCAGCGCCGGCCGGCGCGAGGAGGCGCTGGCGGCGCTCAGCGAGGCCGAGTCGCTCTGGCGGGAGCAGCGCAACCTGCCGATGCTGGTCGATAGCCTGGGCAGCGCCGCCAGCATGTGGCTCTACACCGGCGATTTCGAGCGCGCCCTGGGCTACGCCCGCGAGGCCCAGCAGATCGCCGGCCAGATCGACAACGCCTGGGGCAAGGCCTTCAGCCGCATGTCGGCGGGCCTGATCCACATGGAGCGCGGCGAGCTGGGATTGGCGATCGAGACCATGGAGGACTGCGTGCGCTTCGCCCAGTCGACGAGCTTCCTGGTGCCCCAGGTGATCACCAGGGCGACGCTGGGCCTGCTCTACGCCCAGATCGGCGCGGTTGAGCTGGGGCGGCGCCTCGCCCAGCAGGCCTACGATCTGGCGGCCAGGGATTTCCGGCTGTTCCGCCCCTATCCGCTCGGAGTGCTGCTGCGGATCAATCTGCTGGAGGGGCGGATTGACGAGGCGCGCGCCCAGCTCGACGATCTTCTCGCCTACGGCGTGCTCATGCGCCTCAACCAGCTCAGCGTGGCCGGCGGCTTCTATCAGCTGACGCTGGCCGATTTCGCCTTGGCCGAGGGGCGCCAGGCTGATGCGGTCGCGGCGGTCGATGATCTGATCGCCTTGATGGAGGAGGTCGGGGTGCGCTGGAACATGCCGGTCGCCCACTATCTCCGCGCCCGCGCCCGGGCCGCGCAGGGCGATCTGGCCGGCGCCGAGGCCGATCTGCTGGCCGGCCGCGAGCTGGCCGAGGCGATGGGCTCGCGCTTCGTGGCCTGGCGGATCTACG
>DASWWB010000137.1:0-1882 GCA_036406115.1 Herpetosiphonaceae bacterium | reverse complement strand
GCAGGACATAAGATTGACGACGGTGTTGAGGACGATGGTCTGCCGCACGTCGCCCTTCCAAATCGTCGCCACGTCGAACGTCACCGCCACGGGGTCTTCTGCCGGCTGCGGCAGCGCCGGATTGGCCTGGCGCGGCACGATGCTGATCACCCTGCCGGCGAACACGCTGTCGGCCTGTGCCCGCGCCGCGGCGGCGTTGGCCGGCGACTGGCAGTTGCAGGCATCCACCGCACAGGGCCTCAGCGCCAGCAGCGCCGCGATCGCCGCCAGCATCCCCAGTTTTTTGATCATGGCCCGCATCCTTTCGCTCAAAGCCTGTCGCATGGCAAACGCCGCCCCCATGCCGGCGGTTCCTGCCCGGGGCTGTTTCGCGGCCCGCCGGATGTGACGCTGCCTGTCACAGCGCGCTGGTATCCTCCGGGCAGATGAACCGCCTGTCGACACACGGGACCATCGGAGGGTGAACGAGTACAATGCGAGGTGCGATATGACGAATGCCTATGTTCCCACGGGCGAGCCGACCGAGCGCCGCAAGTTCCAGCTGACCAATCTTGACGGCAACAACAACAAATATTATTTGGTCGAGACGTGGCGGATCGACGACCAGCAGGTTTTCTTCCGCGCCACCTACGGCCGGGTCGGCGCCAACGCCCAGATCGATGAGAAGCTGACCAACCCGACCTGGGTCGCCCGCAAAATCCGCGAGAAGTGCGGCAAGGGCTACCAGGAAGTCGCGCTCCACCGCCCGGTGGTGGTCGCCGCCGCCCCCGCCCCGCCCAGCAACCTGGAGCCCAAGGTCCAGCAGGTGGTGGATTATATCTACGCCGAGGCCGGCGAGAATATCGCCTCCTATCTCTCGGTCGGGCTCGACGCGCTGTCGCAGGACCAGATCGACCACGGCCGCAAGCTGCTGATGCTGGCCCAGACCCAGCACGCCGTCTGGAGCCAGAGCCAGGCCCAGTCGACCTTCCAGCTCCTTTCCGGCACGGTCCAGCATTTCTACAACTCCATCCCGACCCGCCTGCCCAGCCGCATCGACCGCGAGCGCGTGGTCCTCGATTTCTGCGGCAATTTCTCCGAGCAGGAGGACCGGCTCAACCAGCTGGAGGCGGCCATCGCCACCGCCGCCGTCCAGCAGAGCAACCCGCAGGTCTCCGGCTACGACGCGCTCGGCGCCGAGCTGGCCATGCTGCCCCAGAACGACAGCATGTACGGCCAGATTTGCGACTACATCGCCCGCACCGCCGTCCACGGCTACAATGTGCGCGTCCACGATATTTTCACCCTCCGCGTTCCCAACGAGCGCCAGGCTTTCGAGCAGAGCCAGGTCGGCCGCCACAATCTTGCACTGCTGTTCCATGGCACCGCTGGCCAGAATGTGCGCCATATCCTGCGAACCGGGCTTGTTTGTCCGAAAACTGCTTCAAACGGAAGAATGTTCGGCCATGGTGTGTATTTCGCGAATAAATGCACAAAGTCTGCGAATTATTGCTCGGTTCGCCGGCGCGGCATGCCGCACTTCCTATTCTTAGCCGAAGTAGCGGTCGGGACGCAGTATATCGCTCCGCAGGCCATGAGTGACCTTCGCACTGCACCAAAAGGGCATGACTCAGTCCATGGCAAAGCCGGCCATACCGATGCCTGGGGCGGAAAACTCCAGTACGATGAATTTATCATTTACAACAACGCCCAGCAGACATTGCGGTATCTGGTCACGTTCGACAAATAAGCGTTTTGAAACTAGCGAGGTGTGATATGCAGCTTGGAGAATGGGTGGAATTCGACCGCGTGACCGCCAAAGATGACAACGCGCTCGGCAGCACGCCGACGACCCGCGACCTGCGCCGGACCCGGCGCGGCATGGTGATCGGCCACCGCTCGG
>DASWWB010000136.1:0-9330 GCA_036406115.1 Herpetosiphonaceae bacterium | reverse complement strand
CGCCGCCGCAGCGTTCCTGTTCTTGATTCAAACCAGCTTCAACCCTGCGGCGGACCGCCTCTTCCAGCTGGGGGTGTTCGCGATCGGCTGTCTCTACGTGGGGACGTTTTTCCTGGCCCAGCACGGCTTCATCCGCTTGGGCGGCGCGATCATCGCCGGCTCGATGCTGCTGTTCGTGACGTTTTTCGGCGAGCCTGAGAATATTCTCAGCGGCACGGCCGGCGCCATCTACCTGATTCCCATCCTGATCGCCGGCATGGTGATCGGGGCCAAGGCGGTGATTCCCACCGGGGCGCTGGCGCTGATCCTGATCTCGGCGGTGCCGCTGCTGCGGGGCGTGGCATGGAACCAGCGGGTGGTGGTGACGCTGTTCGTGCTGGGCCTGACCACGGCGCTGCTTTGGCTGATTATTCGGATTCTCGAACAGGCGCTGGAGCGGGCGCGCAAGCAAACGGTGGCCGCCGAGCAGGACAAAGCCGAGATCGCCGCCCGCGAGGTGTCGCTGCAAACCGCCAACGGCAACCTCCAGGCCGCCAACGATCAGCTGGAGGATCTGCTGCGCCTGGTCCGCGAGCTGGAGACGCCGGTGATCCCGCTGCTGGAGCAGGTGCTGGTGGCGCCGCTGGTCGGCCATCTCGACACCCGGCGGGCTGAACAAGTGACCCAGGCGGTGCTGGACACGGTCTACTCCCAGAAGGCGACGACGGTCATCATCGATATCACGGGAATCCAGGTGATGGACACCCAGGTTGTCCAGCATCTCGACCGGCTGGCCCAGGCGGTTCAGCTCCTGGGCGCCCACGTCGTGATGACGGGCATCCGGCCGGAAGTGGCCCAAACCATCACGATGCTCGGGCTTTCGTTCAACAACATCCGCACGCACAGCCGGCTCCAGGACGGCGTGATGGCGGTCTTGCACTCCGCCTTTCGCGTGAGCAGCAATTAGCGCCGTGGCGAGGGACTATGAATCAACGCAGCGAAATCCTCACGGCGGATCTGCGCGATCTCATCCGCCAGCTTGGCCGCGACGGCGGGCTGCTCAGCCCGTCGGTCTACGACACCGCCCAGGTCTCGCGCTTCGCGCCGCCGGTGGAGGGCGTCTGGGGCGCGCTGGAATGGCTGCTCGACCAACAACAGGCCGACGGCGGCTGGGGCGATCCCGACGCGCCGCTCGCCCGCCATGTGCCGACGCTGGCGGCGGTGCTGGCGATCAAGCACCACTCCGGGCGCAAGATCAGCCTGGAGGCCATCCAGCGCGGGATGGTGTTCCTCAGCCAGACCGCCACCCAGTGGCTGGGCGAGCTGCCCGATGATCTGCCGGTCGGCATCGAGCTGACGCTGCCCGCGCTGCTGGACACCGCCAATCAGATGGGCCTGTATCTGCCGTACAAGCTCTACGCCCCGCTCCAGGCGCTCGGCGCCAGGCGGCGAACGCTGATCGAGCGCATGACGCCGCTGGCCGGCTCGACCCCGGCGCACTCCTGGGAGGCCTTGGCCGGCCCGGCTGATCTCGGTTGGCTGGACGCCTCCGGCGGGATCGGCCACAGCCCGGCCGCGACCGCCGCCTGGCGCCAGCGGGCCGGCTTCGCCCCGGAGACCGCCGACCAGCGGGCGGCTGCCGAGCGCTATCTCCAGCAGGCGATGGCCTCGGTGGGCCACCCGATGCCGGGGATCATGCCGACCGTCTGGCCGATCAACCGCTTCGAGCAATCGTTCGGCCTGTACGTGCTGCTGATCACCGGCCTGCTGGACCATCCCGGGCTGCGGGCGGCGGAGCTGCTCGCCGATCTCCAGTCGGCCATGACGCCGGCCGGGCTTGGCATGAGCGACACGTTCATGGCAGACGGCGACGACACTGCCGCCGCCTGCGCCGTGCTGTGGCACAGCGGCCGCCCGGTCGGGCCCGCCGCGCTGCTCGGCTTCAAGCACGACCGCCATTTCAGCACCTACCCGTGGGAGCTGCAACGCTCGCTGTCGGTCACCGCCCGCGCCACCCACGCGCTGTCGATCAGCGGCCGCGACACCAGCGACAGCCAGGCGTTCCTAGTCGAGCAGCAGCAGCCCGACGGCCGCTGGCCCGCCGACAAATGGAACAACTCCTGGCTCTACAACCAGCTCCATGCGATTTGCGCCCTCGCGCCCGATCACCATGCGGCGCTTTCCAACGCCGCCCACGCGCTGCTCATCTATCAGCGGGCCGATGGCGGCTGGGGCTGCGGCCGCGCGGCGACCGCCGAGGAGACGGCCTACGCGACGATCGCGCTGGTCAAGCTGCTGGGCCATGGCATCGTGCCCGATGCGATCCGCCAGGCGCTGCAACGCGCCTATCGCTGGCAGCTCGACGGCTACACGCCCTTCAAGGACCCGCAGCGGAGCACCTGGCTGGGCAAAGAGATGTACATCCCCCGGCGGGTGAGCCGGATCTTTATCGCCGCAAGCCTGCTGATGCTGGCCCGGCTTGACGAGGAGGGCGGCCATGGCTTCCGCGCCGCTTGAATCCTGGGAGCAGTTCCGCCGGGCGCCGGCGGCTGAGGTGGCGCTCCTGGCGCCGCCGACGATTATTTTCGCCGCCGGCGGGACCCGCCGCGCCGCCGCCCTGGCCGGCGTGGCGCTGGGCGAGGAATTCGCCCGCTGGTCGCGCATCCAGATGCTGGAGCAGTTCGAGCGCTGTTTCGCGCTGGGCGCGCGCCACCTGATCGCACCATCCGCCCGGCCGCAGATGTTTGCCGAGCAGGGCCAGTACCGCGAGCGGGTTTTCCAGTGGATGCACTGGGCGCTGGCCGGCCCGGAGTCGCTGGCGTTCTATGCCGAGCGCGGCTGGCGCGTCCGCTTTGTCGTCGCCGGCCCGTCGCATCCCGAGCTGGCCGGGCTGGCTGCGGCGCTGGCTGATGCGACGCCGTCAGCGCCAGGCGACGATCGCCCGACGCTCTGGTACACGGCGACCGCCTCCAACGAGGAGCTGTGGGCCTGGCAGGGCGCCGCCTTCGCCAACGGCGCCCGCACCCGGGCCGAGGCGGCGCGGGCGCTCTATGGCGCCGATATCCCGCCCGCCACGCTGCTGATCAGCTTCGGCAAATTGCTGCTGGGGCCGGATCTCGTGCCGCCGCTGCTGGTCGATGAGCTGCAATGCTACTGGACGCAGAAGCCCGGCTACAGCCTGGACGACGGCGATCTGCGCGCCATCCTCTACGATTATCTATTCCTGCGCCCGACCTGGCGCGAAGACAAGACCGGCCGGGCCGAGGCCGCCGCCGCCAACGCGGGCCAGTGGCGCCAAGCTCCGACCCTGGGCCTGGGCGTCCGCCTCGGCCCCTTCTGGTATCCGGCGCCCGCCGCGCCGCCGGCGGCCGAGCAGGAGCCGCCGCGATGAGCGCCGCCGCGGGAGCCTGGGTGGTGACCGGCTGTTCGTCAGGCATCGGGGCGGCGCTGGCGACCGCCCTCATCGAGCGCGGCACGCCGGTGATCGGGATTGATCGCCAGCCGCCGCTGCTGCCGCCGGCGATCCTGGCCTCGCCCCGTTTCCGGCTGGTGGCGATGGATCTGGGCCGGCGCGAGTCCGGCGCGGCGCTGGCGGCGGCCTTGCTTGCCAATATGCCGGTCGCCGTCCTGGTCAACAACGCCGCGGTTTTCCTCGGCGGGCCGTTCGAGGAGCTGGATCTCGACGGCGTTGAGGCGCTGCTGGCGGTCAATCTGCTGGGGGCGATGCGGGCGACCCAGGCGCTGCTGCCGGTGTTCCGGCGCCAGGGGCGCGGCCATGTGATCAATGTCTCATCGGACGCCGGCTTCACGGGCCTGCCCTTCGCCAGCCCCTATGTGGCGTCGAAATTCGCCCTGACCGGCTGGAGCGAGAGCCTGGCGGCAGAGGTCGCCGGCTTCGGCGTCCGCGTCTCGCTGCTGGAGATCTGCGGGGCCTATCGATCGGCGATGCGCGGCGCGGCGATGGCCGATGTCGCCGCCAGGCTGCGCCGAGACAGTCCCTACGCCCCGCTGCTGGCGGCCCGCTTCGCCAAGGCGGGCAGGGGCGGCGGCGCGCAGGGCGATCCCCGCGAGGTGGCGGCGGCGCTGATCGACCTCGCCGCCCAGGAGTCGCCGCCGCTCTACGCCGAGGTCGGCCCCAAGCGGGGCGCCCGGGCCGCCCGCCGCCTGCTCGGCGATGAGGCGGCGGCGGCGATGCTGCGCCAGAACGTCCAGGGCGGAGGGGCGGGCCATGGCGAGTGAGGCTGGGGTTTTCGATCGCGACGGCGTGCTGACCAGCTTCGATCTGGCCGAGGCGGCGGCCTATTTCGCCCCGCTGGTGCCGCTGTCGGTCCGCGAGCTGGGCCAGGCCTGGGTCGCGTGGGGGCGGGCGCGCGGCTTCCCGCGCAGCCTGGCGGCCGAGCAGTCGTTCTGGCGCGGCTTCTGGGAGTCGATCGGCGAGCGGCTGGCGCTGCCGCCGGCGACCCGCGAGCGGCTGCATGCCTTCAGCTACACCAGCGTCGTGCGCGCGTTCCCCGACGCCCGGCCGGCGCTGGAGCTGGTCCGGGCGTCGGGCCGCAAAACCGGCGTGCTCTCGAATTTTTCGCTGGCCAGCCTGGAGCCGTCGCTCGCCGCCGCCGGGCTGCTCGATCTGGTTGATGCGATCTGCGCGGCCCACGTCCTGGGAGCGGCCAAGCCGGCCGCCGAGGCCTATCACGCGATCGCCCGCGCGCTGGGCTGCCCGCCCGCCGCCTGTGTGATGCTTGATGACGAGCCGGCCTGCGTCGAGGGCGCCCGCGCCGCCGGCATGCGCGCCTATCTTGTCGACCGATCGCGCGCCGACCACGACTTGGAGCGCGGCGTCGTCGCTGACTGTTCGGCGCTGGCGGAATTGCTGGGCTGAAAGGGGATTGCCATGGGCGAGGAGGAGATTGACGGGCTGGCGGCTGAGGTTGACTGTTGCATTGTCGGCGCCGGGCCGGCCGGGGCGCTGCTGGCGCTGATGCTGGCCCGCCAGGGCGTGCGGGTCGCGCTGCTGGAGGCCCACGGCGATTTCGAGCGCCAGTTTCGCGGCGATGCGCTCCAGCCGTCGGCGCTGGAAATCTTGGATGATCTGGGATTGGCCGATCGCCTGCTCGCCCTGCCCCACGCTAAAAATCGAACGCTCACGGCCCACACGCCGCAGGGCGTGTTGCAGCTAGTCGATCTGAGCCAGATCGATAGCAAGTTCCCGTTTGTGATGCTGATGCCCCAGGCGCGGTTCCTGGATTTTTTGATCGCCGAGGCTGGGCGCTGGCCCGGTTTCCAGCTTGTGCTCCACGCCCGGGTCGAGCAGTTGATCGAAACCGGGGGCCGGATCGCCGGGGTGCGCTACCGCCAAGGCGACCGCTGGCGCGAGATTCGGGCGCCGCTGACGGTCGGCGCCGACGGCCGTTTCTCGCGGGTGCGCCAGCTCGCGGGGCTGGCGGCCGTCAAGCATCCGGTCGAGCAAGATTTGCTGTGGCTGCGGGTGGCGCGCCACGCCGGCGATCCCAGCGACGGGAGCCTGGTCTTCGCCGGCGCGGGCGGCGAGTCAGTCGTGGCGCTCAACCGCGACGACCACTGGCAGATTGGCTATATGATCCGCAGCGGATCCTTCCAGGAGCTGCGGGCTGCTGGCGCCGACGCCCTGCGCCAGCGGCTGCGGGCGGTCGCCCCGCTGCTCGCCGCCCGCTTCGACGAGCTGCCGGATTGGGGCGAGGTGGCGGTGCTGCGCGTTGAAAGCAACCGGCTCAAGCGCTGGCACCGCCCGGGGCTGCTGATGATCGGCGACGCCGCCCACACCATGTCGCCGCTGGGCGGCGTCGGAGTCAACTATGCGCTCCAAGACGCCGTGGTGGCCGCCAATGTCCTGGGGGCGGCGCTGAAGCGCGGCGCGGCGCCCCGCTGGCTGCTGGCGCGGGTCCAGCTCCAGCGCGAACTCCCGATCCGGGTGATTCAGACGCTGCAAACCGCCTTCCAGCGCCGGGCGATGGCCGCCGGGACGACGCCGCGCCGCACCAATCCGGGCGGGATGCCCTGGCTGCTGCGGGCGGTTCTCGCCAATCGGCTGGTCAAAGCGCTTCCGTCGCGCCTGCTGGCCTTCGGGCTCTGGCGGGTCCGCGTCCGGCAGCCGGCCTCGCCCCCGGTCGCGCAGGAACGGCGTATTGATTTGACATAATGATCTACAGCGCGGCGCGAATCTCCCACAGATCGGGGAACAGCGGCTTGATTGTGGCCGCGAGGTAGGCGGCGCCGCTTGAGCCGCCGGTGCCGCTTTTCATCCCGATCGTGCGCTCGACCATCTTGACATGGCGGTAGCGCCACTCCTGCACGCCCTCATCGATATCGACCAGCCGCTCGCACATAGCGCGGACGAGCGGATTGGCGCGATAGATCTCGATCAGCAGCGCCTGGATTGCCGGCGAGGCCGCCACCGGCTGGGTCACGTCGCGCTCCAGCTCGCTGGCCGGCACCGCGTAGCCGTTGAGCTGGAGATAGGCCAGGAAGGCGTCCCACAAGGTCGGCTCGGCATAGCGCCGCAGCAGGCGGTCGTGGCCGGCGACCCCCTCCAGATGCTGCATGATCGCCTGCCGCTTGTGGCCCAGCGCGAACTCGATCTCGCGGAACTGGAGCGATTGAAAGCCGCTCGACGACTCAAGGAAGCCGCGGAAGGCGTTGAACTCCAGCGGCGTCATGGTCTCCATCACATCGACTTGCGCCACGATGGTCTTAAGGATCGTCAGGATGCGCCGCACAGCATGGCCTGCTTGCGGCGTGTCATTGGCCCGCAGCCGATCCTGGAGCCGGCCAAGCTCGTGCAGGATTTGCTTGAACCACAGCTCGTAGACTTGATGGACGATGATAAACAGCGTTTCATCATGCTCGGGACCATCCGCCCCCTGGCTGACGGGCGTTTGCAGGCCGAGCAGCTCGTCGACCCGCAGATAGCTGGCATAGGTGAGTGGTTTCTTCATGGCACGCTCCTTTGCGTACGCCCGTCCCCAATCGGATGGGCGGCTGGCCGTGAGTGTAGTTCAGGCGCCGCCCCGCGTCCAGCAAGCGCGGGGGGAGGCTGCTATACTGCCGCCAGGCGGCGTTTCGCGCCGCGCGTGATTGCGGGGGGAAGCTTTGCGATGAATCAGTACGCAATCGACGGAGGCCAAGCCGGCAACGAGCGGCTGCATCTCCTGGCGCAGGTCATGGAGCCGACAACGTCTCGCCTGTTGGCGACGATCGGCCTCGGCCCGGGCATGCGCTGCCTGGACGTGGGCTGCGGCGGCGGCCACGTGACCCGCCTGATGGCCCGGCTCGTCGGGCCGGACGGATGGGTTGTCGGGAGCGACATGGACCGCGCGATCCTCGATCTGGCGCTGCAAGCCGCCGATGCCGCGCAGCTCGGCAACATTCAGTTTCGCCACGCGGATGCCGCGGACCCGCAGGAGGAAGCCGCCTACGATCTGGTGTATGCGCGCTTTGTCCTCTCGCACCTGCGCGCGCCGGAGCCCTGTCTCGCGGCCATGGCGCGGTCTGCGCGCCCGGGCGGGGTGATTGTGATTGAGGACATTGATTTCAGCGGGAGCTTTTGCTACCCGCCGAGCGCGGCCTACGCCCGCTACCTGGCGCTGTACCAGGAGGTCGTCGCTCGGCGCGGGGGCGATCCCCATATCGGCCCGCGGCTGCCGGGGCTGCTGCGCCAGGCGGGCGCGGATGGGATTCACATCAACGTGGTGCAACCAGCCCACATGGCCGGCGAGGGCAAGCTCATGGCCGCCGTGACGATGGAGCGGATCGCCGAGGCGGTCGTCGCGGCAGGGCTGGCCGCCGAGGCGGAGGTGGCGCGGATCATTGCCGATCTCCAGGCGGCGGCGGCAGACCCGGCGACCGTGATGAGTCTGCCGCGCGTCGTGCAGACGTGGGGCGCGCGCCCGTAGCCAGCCGGCACGCGGCCTCGCCTTTGGGGGGCCGCCGATTTTAACCAAATCTTCCCTAGGCAGGCTCAGCGGGCTGTGCTACCCTGCTTCGCAGACCGGCGGCGCCCGCAAAGGCTCGCTGCCGGCAGCGTCGAAGCTAATGAATGGAGCGTGCATGAAGCCGGAGTTCTGGGTCGAGTCGTGGGATCGTGAAGGCAGCGCGACGAGTTTTCACCGGCCGGACATCCATCCGTTTCTCCCAGCCTATCTGCCGCCGGAGCAGCTGCGCGGCAAGCGCGTCCTGGTGCCGCTCTGCGGCAAAACCAACGATCTGCGCTGGTTCGCCGACCACGCCGAGCATGTGATCGGCGTCGAGCTGGTCGACAAGGCGATCGAGCAGTTTTTCGCCGAGCAGCAGATGCCCTTCGCCAAGCACGGCGACCGCTACGAGGCCGAGCGCCTCACCCTCCTTAACCGCGATATTTTCACCCTGACGCCCGAAGACGTGGGCAGGATTGATCTGGTTTACGATCGGGCGGCTTTGGTGGCGCTGCCCCTGCCGATGCGGCTGCGCTACGTCGATGCGATCGACCAGCTGCTCGATCCCGGCGCCCGCCAGCTGGTGATCACGCTGGAGTACGCGCCGACGATGGCCACGCCGCCCTTCAGCATCGCGCCGGACGAGATGCGCGACTACTTCGCCGCCGGCTACCGCGTCGAGCACGTGGCCGGTCCCGAGCGTCCGGAACACCGCATGATCCCCAAGTTCGGCCTGAGCTTTTTGCGCGAGCACGCCTTTCTGCTGACCAAATCGGCGGCGCCGTTCGCGCTTGAATCAGTCCCCTTCGATGCCGAACTCCAGGCAGTCTGACCTCGTTTCGTTACGCAGCGCGGCGCCCCCACCGGGGCGCCGCGCTGTGTTTTTAGGATCCGGGCGCGGCGCTCAGGAGCCGGCGCTGTCGCCGACCATGCTGGCGGCCATTCGGATCAGCAGGGCGCTGAGCCCGAGCGAGACGAGCGCCGGCACCAGCCCGCCGCTGGCGTGGAACGCCCGCCAGCCCGCCCACGCCGCGAAGCCGAGGTCCAGCGCCGTGACGAGCGCGATCAGCCCGCTGATGACCCGGCCGCCGTCGGCGGGCGCCTGCCAGGTGGTCCAGGCTACGGTGAGGTAGATGCCGCTGACGGGCAGGGCGACGACGACCGCAATTCCGGCGATGACGGCGATCCAGGTGCTCATACCGCCTCCCTGTGCGTGGTGATGCGCCGGCACGCTGCCCGCTCGCAGCGCCCCCATGCGGCGCGGGCGAGCGGCAGTGCCGGATCGCATCATAGCACAGCTCGCTTGCGCCGCGCCGCCGGATTCCGTCCGGCCAGCCAGGCGCTGCGTTCGCCCGGCAGTGAGTCGGCGACGCCGGGGTTGATGAGCAGCCGGCTGCTCATCAAC
>DASWWB010000135.1:0-2354 GCA_036406115.1 Herpetosiphonaceae bacterium | reverse complement strand
CCGCTCGGCCCAGGGCAGATCGAGGGCCGCCAGGTCGAGTCGCCGCAGCGGCTCGTCGTCGGCCCAAGCCGGCTCGGCGGCCAGCGGCAGCGGCTCGTCCTTGGCCAGGATCTCGGGCTGGGTCGACATCACCACCCGCAGGCTGTCTTCGCCGGGATCGGCCAGGGCCACCGCCGCCAGGTCGTGGGGCACGACGCGGCCGATCTGGCGGGCGATATCGCGGCAGACCACGTCGAGGTCCAGCGTGGCGTTGAGGATCGAGGTGATGTCCGACACGGCGCCCAGCTGCTCGGTGTGGTCGCGCAGGGCCTTGATCAGCCGCGCCTGCTCCATCGCGCCCGCGCCGCGCGAGCCCATCGCCTCGACCAGCCGCACCTCGTCGGGGGCGAACTGGCGCTCGGGGCGCACGTCGAAGACCTCGACGAGGCCGAAGATCCGGTTGTTGCGCTGGAGCGGCACCAGCATGGCCGTGATGTAGCCGGTTTCGGCGAAGAAGGCGCTGGAGCTGGGGGCGAGCTGCGGATCGTTGATGTGGACCGTCTGTGACTCGCCGGTGGTGAGGACGCGGGTGAGGGCCGGGTAGTTGGTGGCGATCAGCGGCGCCCGCAGCAGCGGCGAGAGCGGCACGGCGGTGGCGGTGGCCAGCGGCTCCAGGGCGTGGGTGGCGGCGTCGTAGTGGGCGATGATGCAGGTCGAGGCCGAGACCGCGTCGTGGACCGCGTCGGCCAGCCGTTGCAGCAGCAGCGACTGGTCGGTGGTCTCGGCGACCATCCGGTTCAGGTCGAGCAGCGTCTCCAGGCGCCGGCGCTCGGCGCGCTGGGCGTCGATCAGCAGGCCGATGACCATGCTGGCGAGATAGAAGACGACCAGCTCGAAGACAATCGTGGCGAAGGAGCGCTGCTCGCTGGCGGCGCGCACGATCAGCTCGGCCCGGCCGGGTGGCCCCAGCATGATCGCCAGGGCGGTCAGCGTGCCGGTGAGGCCGGCCAGCAGCGCGCCGTCGAAGCCGCGGCGGGCGGCGAACCAGATCATCGGCAGCAGGAACAGCGTGCTGATGATCTGGGGCGAGATCAGCGTGCGCAGGTTGATCAGCCAGCCGCACATCGCCAGCACGCTGAGGATTTCGATCAGCATCACCAGGTCGTCGCGGCTGAACTGGGGCCGGCCGATGCCGCGCTGGGCGGCGGCGGGGGTGGCGAAGAGCCCGTCGAGCCGCAGCCGGCAGGTGCCGAAGCGCAGGATGGGCAGCGTGAGCTTGAGCGCGGTCAGGGCTTGGATGAGCCACAGCAGGGCGAAGACATACAGCCAGTCGCCGCGCGGGATCACGCCGCCCGCGGCCAGCGCGGCGGTGGCCAGCAGCGAGCCGGCGAAGGTGTTGAGCACCACGCCGTGGATCAGGAACAGGACAAGCGCCGAGGGGTGGCTGAGATCGTAGAGCTGCTGGCGGCGGCGGAACATCCAGGCCGGCAGCGCGCCCTCCAGGGCGACGATCCCGCCCAGCACCATGCTGAGCGGCGGGCTGAACTCGAAGACCAGCGCCGCGAACCCGCCGGCGCCCAGCGCGCTCCCGATCGCCCAGGGCCAGCGCCACCACATCACGCCTGCGATCGACAGGCCGATCAGCGGCACGGCGAACAGCGGCAACCCAGACACGACACCCAGCAATGCAAAGATCATTGTTACGAAGGTGCTGCTGAGCAGCAGCACAGCCCACCGTGTCATGCTCGGCCTCGCTGTCGGACTGGATTGAAGCTTCATCTTATTCTATGTCCGCCCCCTGGCACCGTCAAGCAAACGGGCGCCTCGGCAGCGCCCGCTTGCAGGTGCCGCCGCCCGTCGCGCCGGCTACTATCGGCGGTCGCGCGACCCTGCCTGGACGGCGCCGCCGAGGCCGCTGCGTACGATGGGCGGCCGTTCCAGTCGTAAAGCTTTTTCTGTTTCAATTGAGTCAAATTGCGGTTAAAATAGGCCTTTTAGGCTAGCCGCTAACTTGAAAAAGCCGGGGGGTTCAACTATAATGCGCGAGGAAGTGGGGACAAGTGGGGGAAAGTGGGGAAGATGCCCCGCGCCTCCAGCGAAATCCCCGATGATCTGATCGAACGTGTGTGCTAAAACCCTTGACAGCGGGGGCGGCGATGTTTCTCGGCGAATACGACCACAGCGTGGACACCAAAGGGCGCATGGCCATCCCGGCCAAGTTCCGCGAGGAGCTTGCCGAAGGCTTGGTGGTGACTCGCGGCTTCGATCAAAACCTGCTCGTCTACCCCCTCTCCGCCTGGCGCGAGGTCGCCGCCCGCGTCAACGCCCTGCCGATGGGCCAGCCCGCCACCCGCAATCTCCGCCGCCTGCTTTTC
>DASWWB010000134.1:0-2675 GCA_036406115.1 Herpetosiphonaceae bacterium | reverse complement strand
GCTGCGCTATCGTCGGATGAGCGACCCGGAGACCCAGCAGCGAGAGCGAGATCCGCCATGTCAGACGAGCCACGTCCATCCGCCGCAGCCCAAGCGACGATCAGCAATAGTACGATCACGAACAGCACGATCCACCAGGAGACGCACATCGGCGACCGGCACTACCACGCGCCGGCCACCTGGCAGCCGCGCTGGGAGCCGCCGCTGGCCGAGGCCCGGGAGCTGCTCGACGGGCTGCTTAGCCCCGAGGCGCCGCCGATCACGCTCCTGCCGAGCGGCGCGCGGATGCCGTTTGCGCCCAATCCCCATTTCGTCGGCCGCGACGCGGTGCTGCTGGCCGTGACCGGGGCGCTCCATGGCGGCGCCCAGGCTGCGCGCGCGCCGCGGGCGGCGGTCGCCGGCTTGGGCGGGATCGGCAAAACGAGCGTCGCGGTTGAGATCGCCCATCGCTACGGCGGCGCCTTCGCCGGCGGCGTCTTCTGGCTGTCGTTCGCCGATCCCGCCGCCATCGCCAGCGAGGTGGCGGCCTGCGGCGGCCCGGGCCTGCTCGATCTCCATCCGAGCTATGGCGAGCTGAAGCAAGAGGAGCAGCTGGCGCTGGTGCGCGAGGCCTGGCAGCGGCCCATCCCGCGCCTGCTGATCTTTGACAATGCCGAAGATCCGCGGCTCGTGCAGCAGTGGGCGCCCACCAGCGGCGGCTGCCGGGTGCTGCTGACCAGCCGCCGCCCGACCTGGCCGTCGAGCTTGGGCGTGGCCGCCCACCGCCTGGATGTGTTGGCGCGGCCGGCGAGCGTGGCGCTGCTCCGCGACCTGGCGCCGCGCCTGGCGGGGGCGGAGGCTGAGGAGCTGGCGGATGAGCTTGGCGATTTCCCGCTGGCGCTTCAGCTCGCCGGCTCCTATCTGGCCCAATTCGGCCGCATCAGCGCCGCCGCCTACCTCGCTGAGCTGCGGAGCACCGTGATTCTGGCCCATCCCTCCCTGCGCGGCCTGCATGACGATCTGCTCTCGACGGCCCATCAGCGCCACGTCGGCCACACATTCCTCGTCAGCTACCAGCGGCTTGATCCGACGCGCGATGCGCTGGCGCTGGGACTGCTGGCGCGGGCGGTCTGGCTCGCGCCGGGCGCGCCGATTCCCATCGATCTCCTGCTCGCGAGTGCCGATCTGGGGCCGACGGATGCGGCGGGCCAGCTGGCGCTGCACCGGCTGATCGATTTGGGCTTTGTGACCGGCGAAGCTGACGCCGTGGTGCTGCATCGGCTGATCCAGGCCTTTGTCGGCGCGGTCATGGAGACGGATGGGCTGCGGGCGGCGGTGGAGCGGGCGTTGGCCGCGCAGGCGCTGGCGGTCCATCAGGCCGGCTATCCCGCCGCGATGCAGCCGCTGCTGCCGCATCTGCGCTGGGCGACCAGGCACATGGAGCAACGGCTGGATGGGTCCATGGCGCGCTTGTGCGCGGTGCTGGGCGCCCACGACACGGCGAGCGGGGCGTATGCGGCGGCCCGGCCGCTGCTGGAGCATGCCCTGGCGAGCGTCGAGCAGCGCTGGGGATCGACCCATCCCAGGACGGCCGGCGCGCTCACGCAGCTGGCGGGGCTCTTGGAGACCACCGGCGACTACGCCATGGCGCGGCCGCTGTATGAGTGGGCGCTGGCGATCCGCGAGGAGGTCGTCGGCCCGGCGCACCCGGAGACGGCGGCGAGCTTGCATCGGCTGGCCAATCTGCTGGATATGATGGGCGATTACGCGGGCGCGCGGCCGCTGGCGGAGCGGGCGCTGGCGATCCGCGAACAGATGCTGGGCCCGTCCCATGCCGACACCGCAGCAAGCCTCAACACGCTGGCCGGCCTGTTCGGCTCGCTGGGCGACTACGCAGGCGCGCTGCCGTTGTACGAGCGGGCGCTGGCGATCCGCGAGGCCGCGCTGGGGCCGATCCATCCCGAGACTGCCGAAAGCCTCAATGATCTGGCCTGGCTGCTGAAAAACTGGGGGGACCTGGCGGCGGCCCGGCCGCTGTACGAGCGGGCGCTGGCGATCTGGGAGCAGGTGCTGGGGCCGCTGCATCCCGACACGGCGGTGAGCCTGAACAACCTGGGCAGCCTGCTGCGCGACGCCGGCGACCTTGCGGGCGCGCGCCGCTTGTTTGAGCGGGCGCTGGCGATCCGCGAGCAGGCGCTGGGGCCGCTGCATCCCACCACGGCGGTGACCCTGAACAACCTGGGCGGATTGCTGCGCGATATGGGCGAGCCCGGGGAGGCGCGGCGGCTGTACGAGCGCGCGCTGACGATCCGCGAGGCGGCGCTGGGGCCGCTGCATCCGGAGACGGCGCGCAGTTTGCATAACGTGGCAGGCATGCTGCTGGAGGCGGGCGATGCCGCGGGGGCGAAGCCGCTGTACGAGCGGGCGGTGGCGATCCGCGAAGCCGCGCTGGGCGCTGACCATCCCGATACGGCGCTGAGCCTTGGCAAGCTGGCCAGGCTGTACGAAGCTACGGGCGCGTATGGCGCGGCGCGGCCCTTGTACGCGCGGGCCGTGTCAATCTGCGAGCGAAGCCTTGGCGCCGATCACGCGACCACCCGCAAGGCCCGCGCCCGGCTGCAAGCCCTGCTCGCGAAGCTGAAGGAGGGCGGCGAGGCGGGCGCGTAGCCCTGCCCAGCTCTCGCGGGTTAAACGAC